>CAYTJW010000357.1:0-5726 GCA_964438135.1 uncultured Thermoanaerobaculia bacterium | reverse complement strand
CTGCTGCGGCGCGGTCACCGCCATCCACCTCTGCGAGCACCTCCCCCCCGCGACCCTGCTCGCGGTGCTGGCGGAGGCCCGGCGCGTCCTCCGGCCCGGCGGCCTGTTCCTGGCCGAGTGCCCCAACCCCCACACCCTGCGCGTCGGCGCCAGCCTCTACTGGCGCGACCCCACCCACCAGCACCCGCTGCTGCCCGAGACGCTGCGGCTGCTGGTCGCGGCGAGCGGCCTCGAGGTGGAGGCGGTCGAGCTCCTCCACCCCTTCCCGGCCGACCAGCGGCTCGCCCCGGAGCCGCCGCCGGCCGCTCCGGCCGAGCCCGGTCTGGCGGCCGTGGCGGAGCGGGTCGCCCGCCTCGAGAGCCGGCTCGACGAGCTGCTCTACGGCCCGCGCGACTTCGCCCTCCGCGCCCGGAGGCCGGGGACGGCGGAGGGGCCGTGAGCCCCGCCGGACGACGAGGAGGTACACCATGTG
Organism: uncultured Thermoanaerobaculia bacterium; assembly: GCA_964438135.1. Taxonomy (GTDB): domain Bacteria; phylum Acidobacteriota; class Thermoanaerobaculia; order Thermoanaerobaculales; family Sulfomarinibacteraceae; genus CAYTJW01. The sequence goes on along the minus strand of CAYTJW010000357.1, from coordinate 5,254 downwards.
GCGCAGCGCAACCGTCGTGGCCCTGGTCGCCGTGAGCTGGGCCTGCGGGCGGCCCGGCCCGCCCCCGGCCGCGACCTCTACCCTGCGGGTGGCCCCCGACATCGCCGCCCGCCGGGCCCAGTTCGTGCAGAAGGTGCTCGACGCCGAGGTCTCCCACCTCTCGCCCGGCGACCGGCTGGCGCTCGGCCACCTGGTGCAGGCGGCGGGCACGGTCGACCGCATCTTCCGCCGCCAGGCGTGGGCCGGCAACGAGGCGTTCGCGCCGCAGGTGGCGGCGCTGGCCGGGGCCGACGCGGCCGCGGCCCAGGACTACTACCGCATCATGTACGGGCCGTGGGACCGGCTGCGGGGCTTCGAGCCGTTCCTGGGCGAGGCGCCGCGCCCGCGCGGGGCCGGCTTCTACCCCGAGGACCTCGCGGCCGGCGAGCTCGAGGCCCACCTCGCAGCCCACCCCGAGGAGCGGGCCGCCTTCGTCTCGCCCACCACCGTCATCCGCCGCCAGGAGGGCCGACTGGTCGCCGTCCCCTACAGCCAGGTCTACGCCGACCTGCTGACCGAGGCGGCGGAGAAGCTGCGCGCGGCCGCTGCCGTCACCACCAGCCCGAGCCTGGCGCGCTTCCTCGCCCTGCGCGCCGACGCCCTGCTGTCGGACGACTACTTCGAGTCCGACCTGGCCTGGATGGACCTCGACTCCGACCTCGAGGTCGTCTTCGGCCCCTACGAGACTTACGAGGACTCACTCAACGGCTACAAGGCGGCGTTCGAGGTCTTCCTGTGCGTCACCCAGCCCGAGGACTCCGCCGCCCTCGCGCGCTACAAGCGGCAGCTGCCGTTCCTCGAGCAGAACCTGCCGCTGCCGGACCGCCTGAGGACCGGCAGCCGCGGCAGCGAGTCGCCGATCCGGGTCGCCGACGAGCTGCTCACCGCCGGGGACGCCCGGGCCGGGGTCCAGACCCTGGCCTTCAACCTGCCCAACGACGAGCGCGTGCGCGAGGCCAGGGGCTCGAAGAAGGTGCTGCTCAAGAACATCATGCGGGCCAAGTACGAGGCCATCCTGGAGCCGATCGCGGCCGCCGTCCTGCCGGCGGGCGAGGCGGACCGGGTCGGCTTCGACGCCTACTTCCACCACATCCTGCTGCACGAGCTGTCGCACGGCCTGGGGCCCGGCCGGATCACGGTCGACGGCCGCCCGACCGAGGTCCGCCTCGAGCTCAAGGAGCTCTACTCGGCGATCGAGGAGGCCAAGGCCGACGCCCTCGGCGCCCACAACCTCTACCTGCTGGCCGGGCGCGGCGAGCTGCCGGTCGAGGCGGTCACCCTGCAGCCGTGGACCTTCACCGCCGGGCTGTTCCGCGCCGCCCGCTTCGGCACCAGCGAGGCGCACGGCCTGGGGGTGGTGATCCAGACCAACTGCCTGCTCGAGGCGGGGGCGATCGAGGTGACGCCCGAGGGGCGCTTCCGACCCGTCCCCGAGCGCTTCGCCGAGGCGATCCGCGACCTCACCGCCGCGCTCCTCCTGGTCGAGGCCGAGGGGTCCTACGACGGCGCCCGCGCCCTGGTCGAGCGCTACGGCACGCCGCGGCCGGAGATGGAGGCCCTCCTCCATAGTCTGCGGGCGATCCCGGTCGACGTCGACCCGGTCTACCCCCTGGGCGGGCTGGAGTAGCCGGGCCTGGCTCCCCGCCTCCCACGGCCCCGGCCGACGGCGCGGCCGCCGCACGTCTTGACGGCCCCCCCGCGCGCGCGGACGATGGGAGGACTGGAGGAGCCCATGCACCGAGACCGGATCAGGCTCACCGGCACCGCCCGCTGGGAGATCCTCGTGGTCGCCGCCGCCCTCGCCGGCGCGACCCTGGCGACGGCACAGGAGGCGACGCCGGCGGCGACGCTGGCGCTGGCCGAGGTGCCGGCCTCAGGCAGCCACCGCGTCACCCTCGACGTCCAGCGCCTCGGCCGCTACGCCCTGACCGTGGCGAGCGAGCAGGGGGTGTCGCTGGAGCTGGTCGACCGCATGGCCGGGCCGGGGGAGCCCGCCGGCATCCCTGGCGAGGAGGACGGCCGTCTCGACCTGATCCTCGACCGCAGCCAGTACCTGGTCGTCACCCGCGGCCACCGCGAGGCGCGCGGCTCGGCCCGCCTCGGCGTGCGGCCCTTCGTCGAGCTGCACCAGGACCCGGCCCCGGAGCTCCTCGAGCTCAAGCTGGTCGCGGCGCCGCTCGGCGACCTCGAGCAGCGCTCCTGGTGGCTGCGCGTCGACCGCCCGCGCTGGGTCTTCGTCGAGGCCGCCGGCCGCCACCTGCGCGACCTGAGGCTGTGGCGCGACGGCTCCTGGCTGGTCGACGCCGAGCCGGCCGTGGAGGTGCTCGACCCGACCGCCGGCAAGCCCCTGCTCGCCTGTCGCCTCGTCACCCGGCTGGAGCCCGGGACCTACCTGCTCACCGCCTACGGCGGCCCCGGCCAGCCGTGGGCGGCCGGCGGCGACGACCGCCCCTTCGCCCTGCGCTGGGGCATCCCGACCGTCGGCGTCGCCCGCCGCGAGCGGCTCGCGGTCTCGCCGCTCGGCGTCGACCGCTTCCTGGTGCCGCGCCAGGCGACCCTGTTCCGGCTCGAGCTGCCCAGCGCCGCCCCGGCGACCATGAGCCTGTCCGGCTGGGACGAGCAGGACCCGCTCGCGGCCGCCTGGCAGGAGGCCGAGGTCAGCAAGCGCTCGCGCGAGCCGGTGGCGGAGCTCGAGACCTCCTGGGAGCAGGATGGCCTCTACCAGCTGGTGGTGCGCGCGGAGGCCGGCCAGCCGTACCTCCTCCAGCACTTCGACCGCCGCGACTCCTACCCGATCCGCGCCGCCGGCAGCTACTGGCTGGGCACGGTCGCGACCGGCCACCCGGCGGACGCGGTCGACGCCACCGCCATCCTGGTCGAGTGGGACGCGGGCGGGTTGCGCAAGGAGCCGCGCGCGGCCCAGGTGGTCGAGCTCGACCGCGGCCGCGGCCACGCCCGCCGGGCCAACCTGCTCGACCCGCTCGAGCTCTACGTGCGCGTCCTGGAGGCCGGCCGCTACCGGGTCGACCTCGAGGGGGTCGCCGCCCGCTACCGCTTCGAGCCCTTCCTGGTCTGGCGCCCCGACGGCTACCGCCAGCCGCGGCTCAAGGGCAGCGGCGAGGCGTGGGACCTGGACGCCGGCTACTTCGTCCTCACCGTGGTGCCGGAGGAGCGCGGCGTCGTCGCCCTCTCGGTCCGCCACGAGGAGGGGCCGGCGCCGGTCGAGCAGCCGCCGCGCCCCGCCGTCCGGCTGGGCCCGATCGACCTGGCCTCGAGCTCGCACTACGAGCTCTACCTCAACCGCCGGCCGGGGGTCTCGTCCGGCCTCGTGCTGCGCCCCTGGGGCCAGGCCCTGGTCGCGCCCCTGCCGCTCGCCCTCGCCCCCGGCGAGGAGGTGGAGCTCGGCTGGCCGGCCAGGGCGGACGGGGTCGTGAGCGCCGTGACCGACGCCGGCGAGCGGCTCGAGCTGTCGCTCGACGGCGGCCCCTTCGCCACCACGCTCCGGGCCGCCGCCCCCGGCCGCTCCCTGCGCGTGCGCAACCCGGGGGCGGAGACCGCCCTCGCCTCGGTGCGGCTGGTGCCGCCCCTCGAGGCCGACGACACCCCGCTGCCGCCGCTGCCAGACTCCGCCCGGCCGCGACCGCTCGCGCTGCCGGTCCTCACCGCCGGCGCGCCGCTCGCCCTCGACCTCGACCAGGGGCAGAGCGCCACCTTCCTGGTCGAGGCCGCCGAGGCCGGCCTGTACCGGCTGGAGAGCACCGGCCTGCTCTCGACCACGGGCACCCTGCGCACCCGCACCCTCACCTCGCTGGCCACCGCCTCGGACGGCGGCAGCGGCCGCAACTTCCTCCTCCACCAGCACCTGCGCGCCGGCGAGTACCTCCTGACGGTGGCCGCGCAAGGCTCCTCGGCGGGCCACCTCGGCGTCGCCCTGTCCCGCACCGAGCCCGCCGACGGCGGCAGCCTGCGACCCGGCGTGCCGGCCCGTGCCGACCTCCCGGCCGGCGCGACCGTCGCCTACCGCTTCCACGTCGACTCCGAGGGCGACTACCGCCTGCGCGCCTTCGCCCGCGACCGGGTGGTCCGCTGCCGGCTCGAGGACTCGGGAGGCTGGCCGGTGACGACCCCCGGGCTGGAGGCCGACCTCGAGCGCCGCCTCGACCCCGGCGAATACCGTCTCGTGCTGCTGCCGGAGCCGGTCGAGGGCCGCCGCGTCACGGTCCTCGAGGCGGTGCCGCAGCCGGTCCGCCTGGTCGGCAAGGGCCCCCACCCGCTGCCGCTGGCGACCCCGGTCGGGCACCGCTGGCTCGAGCCGGCGGACGGCGGGCGCTCGCCCGACCGCTTCCGCTTCGAGCTGCCGGCCGGGGCCCGGGTCGCGATCCGCCTCGACGGCGGCATGGAGGGCGAGCTGCTCCGCGCCGACGACGGCTCGCCGGTGGCCGAGGTGCCGGCCCACCGCGGCTGGAAGGGCGAGCTCCCGGCCGGCCGCTACGAGCTCGCCGTCCGCTCGGCCCGCCGCGACAACGACGTCGCCTACACGGTCGAGGTCGAGCCGGAGGAGCTGGTGGCCGGGCTCCGCCGGGCGGTGACGGCGCCGGCCGAGGTCCCGCTCGCGGTCGCCGACGGCGTCCTCGCCGAGCTCGAGTCGTTCGGGCCGGCCGACGTCCGCGCCACCCTCCGCGACGAGCGGGGCGAGGTCGTGGCGAGCGGCGACGACCGCAGCGGCGACTGGAACGTCCACCTCGCGGCGCGCCTGGCGGGCGGCCGCTACCGGTTGCGCGTCGAGCCGGTCGCCGCCGCCTCGGCGGCGACCGAGGTGCGTCTCTCGGTCCGACCCGAGCTCGACCGCGGCGCCCTCGAGCTGCCGGCGGACCTCGAGCTCTCGCCCGGCGACGCGGCCCTCTCCTTCCTGCTCGAGCTGCCGGGTGAGACCGAGCTGCTGCTGGTGCGCGCCACCTCGGAGGAGGCGCACGAGGTCGCGGTCGAGTGGCTGGGCGACGGGGGCACCGCACGCGCCCTGGGCTCGACCTCCGGCCCGGCGTGCTTCCTCGCCCTGCCGGTCCCGGGGCCGGGCCGCGCCCGCCTGCGCCTCTTCTCCACCGAGGGTCGCGGCGGCAGCGCCCGCCTGCAGGTGGCCACCACCCCCGCCCGACCCGCCGCGGGGCGAGCTGATCCTCGCCGGTCACGAGGACATCGAGGTCTTCTTCCGGGGGGA
>CAYTJW010000356.1:0-5727 GCA_964438135.1 uncultured Thermoanaerobaculia bacterium | reverse complement strand
CGTCGCGCCCGGCGGCGGCCGCGTGCTGGCGGTGGACCTGTCGGCCGGGATGCTGTCCCGGGCCCGCCAGCGGCTCGAGAGCGCCGGCGCCCGTGGGGTCGAGCTGCGCCAGGCGGACGCCCTGGTCGCCCTGGCGGCGGAGCGCGACCTCGACCTCGTCTTCACCACCTGGGTCCTGGGCTACATCCCGCTGGCGCCGTTCTTCTCGGCGGCGGCCGCGGCCCTGCGGCCGGGCGGCCGGCTGGCCCTGGTCGTGCACCGGGACGGCTCGCCGGCGCGGGAGCTGACCCTGTTCCAGCGCCTGGTGGCCGAGGACCCGTCGGTGCTGCGCTACGCGGTGTCGTTCGACTTCCCCCGCTCGACCGCGCACCTGGAGTCCGAGCTCGCCGCCGCGGGTTTCGCCGGGGTGGAGGCGTGGTCCGGGCAGGTCGTGTTCCGGCACCCCACCGCCCGAGCGGCGCTCGCACACCTGCTGCGCAGCGGCGCGGGCACGGTCTTCCACGAGGCGCTCGAGCCGGCGCGGCGGGCAGAGCTCGAGCGGCGGTTCCTGGCCGAGCTCGAGCGGGCCAACGCCGGCCGGGGGGCCTTCGACGTGGTCCACGACTACGTGGCCTGCGTCGCTGCGACCGGGGCGACCCCCGGCGACCGCTGACCCGTCGCCGCGTTCCCACGCCCGCGACGCCCGCCGCCCGGAGGGGGCGGCCGTGGCCCGAGCTGTGGGATGATGCCGCCCGCGGGAGAGGGACGGGGCAGTGCACGACCAGCTGATCGCCATGATGCGCGGGGCCGGGGTGGCCGAGGCCGTGATCCGCGCCTTCGCGCTCCACCTCGCGCAGCTCGCCGACGGGGGCACGGGCTTCCTCGACCGCGACGCCATCGCGCCCGTCGACGAGCTGCCGGACGCCGCCGCCCTGGCGGCCTTCCGGCCGGCGGGCGAGCGCGCGCTCGGCCGGCTGGCGGTGATCCGCCTCAACGGCGGGCTCGGCACCGGCATGGGGCTGGAGCGGGCCAAGTCCCTCCTCCCGGTGCGGCAGGGCCTGACGTTCCTCGACCTCATCGCCCGCCAGGTCCTGAACCTGCGGCGGGAGACCGGCGCCCGGTTGCCGCTCCTGCTGATGAACAGCTTCCGCACCGACGAGGACAGCCTGGCGGCGCTCGCCGCCCACCCGGACCTGGCCCTGCCCGGCCTGCCGCTGTCCTTCGTCCAGAACCAGGTGCCGAAGGTCCTGCTCTCGACCCTGGGCCCGGCCCGCGCGCCGGGCACGCCCGAGCTCGAGTGGTGCCCGCCCGGCCACGGCGACCTCTACCTGGCGCTCGCGGCCTCGGGCGTGCTCGGCCGCCTGCTCGAGCGCGGCGTCGAGTACGCCTTCGTCGCCAACGCCGACAACCTGGGGGCGAGCGTGGACCCCGCCCTGCTCGGCTTCATGGTGGAGAACGGCGTCGACCTGCTGCTCGAGGCGGCCGACCGGGCCGCGAGCGACCGCAAGGGCGGTCACCTGTGCCGCCTCCGGGACGGTCGGCTGGCGCTGCGCGAGGCGGCCCAGTGCCCGCCGGCGGAGGTCGACGAGTTCCAGGACACCGGTCGCTACCGGTTCTTCAACACCAACAGCCTGTGGCTGCACCTGCCGAGCCTCGAGCGGCTGCTCGCGGCCTACGACGGGGTGCTGCCCCTGACCCCGATCTTCAACCGCAAGCCCCTCGACCCGCGCGACGGGAGCTCGCCGGCGGTGGTCCAGGTCGAGACCGCGATGGGCTCGGCCCTGAGCGTCTTCCCGCGCGCCCGGGCGGTGCGCGTGCCGCGCACCCGCTTCTCGCCGGTCAAGACCACCGACGACCTGCTCGCCGTCCGCTCCGACGCCTACGAGCTGCACGGCGACGGTCGGGTCGCGCTCCACGCCTCCCGCTCCGCGCCGCCGACGGTGGGGCTCGACGGCCGCCACTACCGCTTCGTGGACGACCTGGAGCGCCGCTTCCCGGCCGGGCCGCCGTCGCTGCTCCGGTGCGAGTCGCTCGCGGTCGACGGCGACGTCACCTTCGGCGCCGGGGTGGTGGCGCTCGGTCGCGTCCGGGTGCGGGCCGAGGCCGGCCGGGGCGAGGTGGCGGCCGGGGCGACGCTCGAGGGCGACGTGGTGCTGGGGGAGGAGCTCGCATGACGACCATCGTCCCGGTGATCCTGTCCGGCGGCAGCGGCACGCGGCTGTGGCCGCTCTCGCGCGACGCCTACCCGAAGCAGCTCCTGCCCCTGCTCGGCGAGCGCTCCCTGCTCGAGAGCACGGCGCTGCGGGTCGACGGCCTCGAGGGGGCGGAGGCGCCGGTCCTGGTCTGCAACGAGGAGCACCGCTTCATGGTCGCCGAGCAGCTGCGGCGGCTCGGCGTGCGCGCCGCGGCGGTGATCCTGGAGCCGGTCGGCCGCAACACCGCCCCGGCCATCGCCGTCGCCGCGCTCGCCGCCACCGCCTCCGGCGACGACCCGCTGCTGCTGGTGCTGCCCGCCGACCACCTGGTCCCGGACCCGGGCGCCTTCCGCCGCAGCGTCGCCCGGGCGGTGCCGGCGGCCGCGGCCGGCTACCTGCTGACCTTCGGCGTGCCGCCGACCGCCGCCGAGACCGGGTTCGGCTACATCCGCGCGGCCGAGGCGGTGCTCGGGCCAGCCTTGCGGGTGGAGCGCTTCGTCGAGAAGCCGGACCGCGCCACCGCCGAGGGCTACCTGGCGGACGGCGGCTACCTGTGGAACAGCGGCATGTTCCTGTTCCGTGCCTCGAGCCTGCTCGGGGAGCTCGCGGAGCTCCAGCCGGAGATGCTCGAGCGCTGCCGGCAGGCGCTGGCCGGCGCCCGCGCCGACCTCGACTTCCTGCGCCTCGAGCCCGAGGCGTTTCGCGCCTGCCCGGCGGACTCGATCGACTACGCGGTCATGGAGCGCACCCGGCGGGCGGTGGTGGTGCCCCTGGAGGGCGGCTGGAGCGACCTCGGCTCGTGGTCGGCGCTGTGGGAGGCGGGCGAGCGCGACGGCCGCGGCAACGTGCTCGAGGGCGACGTGGTGGCGGTCGACACGACCGACACCTACGTCCGGGCCGGGCGGCTGGTGGCGACGGTGGGGGTCGAGGGCCTGGTGGTGGTCGAGACCGCCGACGCCGTGCTGGTGGCGAGGAAGGACCGGGTCGGCGAGGTGCGCGCCGTGGTCGAGCGGCTCAAGGCCGAGGGCCGGAGCGAGTGGCACCACCACCGCAAGGTCTACCGCCCGTGGGGGGCCTACGACTCGGTCGACCGGGCCGAGCGGTTCCAGGTCAAGCGCATCACCGTCAACCCCGGCGGGATCTTGAGCCTGCAGCGGCACCACCACCGGGCCGAGCACTGGGTCGTGGTCACGGGCACCGCCCGCATCACCCGCGGCGACGAGGTGTTCACGCTCGCCGAGAACCAGTCGACCTACATCCCGCTCGGCGTGTCCCACCGCCTCGAGAACCCGGGCAAGATCCCGCTCGAGCTGATCGAGGTCCAGTCCGGCTCCTACCTCGGCGAGGACGACATCGTCCGCTTCGAGGACGCGTACGGGCGGGGGGCCAGCGAGTGAGGATCGAGGGCGGCGGGCCCGGGAGGCGCGGCTCAGACCGGAGGGTGCGTCGCCACCCCACCTCGGGCCGTGAGGCGGCGGACCATGCCGGGCGCGAGAGGGGGGTGGTCCGGGTGGACGGGCGGGGGAGGGTCCGCTACCCTGCACGGCGTCCGCTGCCCCCGTCTCGGGAGGTGAGGCCGATGACTGCCGCTCGACTCGTCGTGGTGCTGCTCGCCGTCTCAGGCCTGGCCGGGTGCGCGGTGGAGCGGCCGCCGCTGCCGCGCTCGACGACCGAGGTCGCGACGCCGGCACCGAGGCCGACCGCGGTGTTCGACAACGGCTTCGAGAACGGTCGGGCCGACGGCTGGACCACGGTCGGCGGGGGTGCCGCGGCGACCCCGGCGCCGGCCTCGTGAGGCGGGACGCCGACACCCGACCAGGAGGACGCCATGGCTGAGCCGGCGCTGAAGGTCCTGATGGTGACGAGCGAGGTGGTGCCCTTCGCCAAGACCGGCGGGCTCGGCGACATGGTCGGGGCGCTGTCGGTGGCGCTGGCGCGGCTGGGGCACGAGGTGCGGGTCGTGCTGCCCCGCTACTACTCGGTGGACCCGGCCCAGCTGCGCTGGGTGGGCGCGCCGCTGGGGGTGCCGCTGGGCGTGGCCGAGGAGTGGTGCGGCCTGCACGTCGCCCGCCTCCCGGGCAGCCCCGTCGACGTCTACTTCCTGGAGCACGAGCGGCTGTACGGCCGCGACGGCGTCTACGGCACCCGCGCCGAGCCCGACTTCCACGACAACGTGCGCCGGTTCGCGCTGCTGTGCCGCGGCGCCCTGCAGCTCGCCAAGGCCACCGGCTGGACGCCGGACGTGGTCCACGCCCACGACTGGCCGGCGGCGCTGGCGCCGGTGCTGCTCAACTCGGTCGAGGCCGCCCACTTCCCCCGCACCGGCAGCGTCCTGACCCTGCACAACGTCGGCTACCAGGGGTTCTACGCCAAGGACCAGTTCTGGCAGCTGGGCCTGCCCTGGGAGCTCTACCACGGCGCCGGTTTCGAGTTCTACGGCGCCCTCAACCTGCTCCAGGCGGGCCTGCGCCAGGCCGACCTGCTGACCGCGGTGTCGCCGACCTACGCCCGCGAGATCCAGACCCCCGACCAGGGCTGCCTGCTCGACCCGCTCCTCCGCCACCGCGCGGCCGACCTGTTCGGCGTGCTCAACGGCATGGACTACGAGGCCTGGGACCCGGAGCACGACCCCTACCTGCCGGCGCCGTACTCGGACGCCGACCTGTCGGGCAAGGACGCGGCCAAGCACGCGCTGCAGGCGGAGCTGGGCCTGCCCATCGCCCCCGGCGTGCCGGTGGTCGGCATGGTCACGCGGCTGGTCGACCAGAAGGGGGTCGGCGAGCTGTGCGGCCCGGCCCACGGCAGCCTCTACGCCATCTGCAGCGACATGGCGGTGCAGGTGGTCATCCTCGGCACCGGCGACAGCTGGTGCGAGGACGAGCTCTCCCGGCTCGCCGGCCGCCTGCCCAACCTCAAGGTGGAGCTGCGCTTCGACAACCGCCTGGCGCACCTGATCGAGGCCGGCAGCGACTTCTTCCTCATGCCGAGTCGTTACGAGCCGTGCGGCCTCAACCAGATGTACTCGCTGCGCTACGGCACGCTGCCGATCGTGCGCCGCACCGGCGGCCTGGCGGACACGGTCGAGAGCTTCGACGAGGCCACCGGCTCGGGCACCGGCTTCGTCTTCGACCAGATCTCGCCGCGGGCGGTCTACGACACCGTCGGCTGGGCGGTGTGGGCCTACTACAACCGGCCCGAGCAGGTGGTGGAGATGCGCCGGCGGGCGATGCGCCTGCGCTTCTCCTGGGAGGACTCCGCCCGCCGCTACGCCGAGCTCTACCAGTGGGCGGTCGACCGCCGGCTCGGCGTCACGCCACGGACCTGGTGACGTTCCGGGCGCGTGCCCGACCCCGGCGCCGGAAGGGTGGCTCGCCCCGCCGCCCTGCTATGCTCCGGCGGTGCTGGGGCGGCTGCTGCTCGCGTTCACGCTGGTGCCGCTGGCGGAGCTGGCGCTGCTGGTGCTGATCGGCCGCCACGTCGGCCTGGCGCCGACCCTGGCGCTGGTGCTCGCGACCGGCGCCGCGGGCGCGGCGCTGGCCCGCTGGCAGGGGGC
>CAYTJW010000355.1:0-5762 GCA_964438135.1 uncultured Thermoanaerobaculia bacterium | reverse complement strand
GCGCCCACCAGGCCCCCCCCGGGGTCGAGGTCGCACCCCCGAGCGCCGTGGCGGCGTGGCTCGGGCGGGAGGCGGAGGCAATGCGTGCGGACGGCAATCGGCCGTTCCTGCTCGACGACCGCGGCACGGCGTGGTTCGTCGAGTCGGGCAGGGTCGAGGTCTTCACCGTGCCGCTGGTCGACGGCCAGCCCGCCGGCTCGCGCTCCCACTTCGTCAGCGTCCTCCCCGGCCAGCTCATGCTCGGCATGGACCTCGCGGCCTTCGCCATGGGCTCCGGCTTCCTCGCCGTGGGCCGGATGGGCACCACGCTCCGCCGCGTGCCGGTGGCGCGGCTCGAGCAGCTCGCCCGCGACCCGGCCTACGCCGGGGAGGTCGCCGCCCTGGTCGACGGCTGGGTCGACGCCCTGTCGCGCAGCCTGACGCGGGAGATCGTCCCCGGCCCGCTGGTCGACGTCAACCTGGTCGGCGGCGGCGCCGAGACCGAGCTCCGCAACCAGCAGCGCGCCCGCTCCAACCGCGGCGTGCAGTGGCTCGAGGTGGTCGACGGCAACCTCCTCTTCATCGGCATGGAGGAGCTGCTGTTCTGGCAGGAGCGGGCCAGCGAGCAGCAGCTGTTCCACTCGATCCAGGTCAACCTGGACGCGCTCCTCCAGTTCGCCCGGCGGAAGCACGTGCTGTTCCCGGTCACGGTCGACACCTGGATCGAGGCCTCGAACGCCCACGGCCTGAGCACGACCATCCGCACCTACGCCGCGGAGGCGGTCGTCGACGACGCCGCCCTGTGGAGGGGTCTCGACGTCTTCCACCAGGTGCTCTGCCAGTGCGAGTTCATCAACAAGCGCCTGGCGGCCGTGGACGAGTTCGCCCGCCTGCGGACCAAGGCCGAGCACTCCCGCGCGGCGGCGGCCGCGGCCGTGAACGAGATCGCCCGGGTGATGGAGGAGCCGTCGCGGGAGGAGGCGACCCGGCGCGCCGGCGAGGAGGAGGACGCGGTCCTCGCCGCCTGCCGCATCGTCGGCGAGGCCGCCGGCATCGCGGTGCTCCCCCACCCCGAGGCGCACCGCGACGCCAAGCTCGACGAGCGCGTCGCGGCCATTGCCAAGGCCTCCCGCTTCCGCACCCGGGTCGTCGCCCTGCGCGAGCGCTGGTGGACCTGCGACCACGGCCCGATCCTGGCCAAGCGCGAGGCGACCGGCGAGCCGGTGGCCCTGGTCCCGAGCGGCGCTCGCGCCTACGTCGCGGTCGACCCCTCGAGCGGCCGACGGCGCGCCGTGACCGCGCGGGTGGCGGAAGAGCTGTCGATGTTCGGCCTGGTCTTCTACCGGCCGTTCCCGGACGGGCCGGTGACCGCGCGCGACCTGGTCGTCTTCGGCGCCCGCGGCCTGCGCGGCGACCTGCTGATGCTGGCCCTGATGGGGATCGGTCTCGGCCTGCTCGGCTCGCTGGTGCCGGTCTTCACCGGCCGCCTGTTCGACACCGCGATCCCGCAGGCGGACCGCGGGGTGCTCCTCCAGTACACGCTGGCCCTGTTCGTCGCCGCCCTGGTCGGGGCCACCTTCAAGGTCACCCAGAGCATCGCCACCCTGCGCCTGCAGGGCAGGATGGACTACTCCATCGAGGCGGCGCTGTGGGACCGCCTGCTCAACCTGCCGTCCGAGTTCTTCCGCCAGTTCTCCGCCGGCGACCTGGCCGACCGCGCCGGCGGCATCGGCGCCATCCGCACCCTGATCGCGGGCGCCGGCGTCGCCGCCATCCTCGGCAGCTTGAGCTCGCTGTTCTACGTCGTGCTCATGTTCGTCTACAGCGGGGCGCTGGCGCTGGTCGCCGTCGGCCTGACGCTGGTCTTCGTCGCCTTCAGCTTCGCCGCCAACTACGCCCAGCTGCGCCACCAGCGCCAGCTCTACCGCCTCAGCGGTCGGATCTCGGGCCTCATCCTGCAGTTCCTGTCCGGGGTCGGCAAGCTGCGGGTGGCCGGCGCCGAGAACCACGCGTTCCGGGTCTGGGCGCGGGAGTACTCCGCCCAGCGCCGACTCGAGTTCCGCATCGGCCGCATCCAGAACCACGTCGCCGTGTTCAACTCGGCCTTCCCGATCATCTCCTCCATGGTGATCTTCTTCTTCGTCGTCGGCATGACCCAGAAGGCTGCCGCCTTCGGCGTCCCGCCGCCCCTGACCACGGGCCAGTTCCTCGCCTTCAACGCCGCCTACGGCGCCTTCCTGATGGCGATGCTGGCGCTGTCGGACGCTTCCCTGAGCCTGCTGCGGGCGGTGCCGATCTTCGAGCGCCTCAAGCCCATCCTCGTCACCCCGGCCGAGGTCGACGAGTCCAAGGCCTACCCCGGCATCCTCAAGGGCGAGATCGAGCTCGCCCACGTCAGCTTCCGCTACGTCGACGACGGGCCCTACGTGGTCGACGACCTCAGCCTCAAGATCCGGCCGGGCGAGTTCCTCGCCTTCGTCGGCGCCTCGGGGTGCGGCAAGTCGACCATCATGCGCCTGATGCTGGGCTTCGAACGACCCGCCAAGGGCTCGGTCTACTACGACGGCCAGGACCTGGCCAGCCTGGACCTGCGCGAGGTCCGGCAGCAGCTCGGGGTGGTCCTGCAGGACAGCCGGCTGCTGCCGGCGGACATCTACCGCAACATCGTCGGCGCCGCCGAACTGACCGTGGACGACGCCTGGAAGGCGGCCCAGCAGGCCGGGCTGGCCGACGACATCAAGCAGCTGCCGATGGGCATGCACACCTACGTCGCTGAGGGGGGCGGCGGGTTCTCCGGCGGCCAGCGCCAGCGCCTCCTCATCGCCCGGGCGCTGGTCCGCAGGCCGCGCATCATCTTCCTCGACGAGGCCACCAGCGCCCTCGACAACCGCTCCCAGGCCGTCGTCACCGAGAGCATGGAACGTCTGCAGGCGACGCGGATCTGCATCGCTCACCGCCTCAGCACCGTCGTCAACGCCGACCGCATCTGCTACATGGAGAACGGCAAGATCGTCGAGATGGGCACCTTCGACGAGCTGATGAAGCTGGGCGGCCGGTTCTACGAGCTCGCCCGGCGGCAGATGGCCTGACCATGCGACCCGGGTTGCGGCCGGTCGCGGCGGCCTCCCGCCGCGCCGTCCTGCTCGCCCACGGGGCCGGCGACGCGGCGGTCGAGGAGCTCCTCGGCTACGGCGCCAACCACCTGCTCGACGGGGAGATCCCACCCCTGCCGCCGCTGCCTCTCGCCGACGAGCCCCACCTCGAGGCCTGGCGGGCCTACGCCGAGGCGGCGCGGAGCGAGGGCGTGTGGCCTGCCCTGAGCCGCCGCCTGGTGCAGCTCCGCCTGCCGATCCAGGAGGGCATCAGCCGCACCCCGGAGTACCGCGCCGCGACCCGCCGCGGCGAGCCGCCGGCCGGCGCCCCCGGCCTTGCCCTCGCGGCCCCGGAGGCGCTCGAGCTCCACCTCCACCCCTCCCTCGGCGGCACCGTGCCGACGCTGCTGCCGGCCGTCCGCGCCGACTTCGTCGCCCTGGTCCGCGCCCTGTCCGGCCGCAACGAGCCGATCCCGGTGCCGGACTCGATGGGCGCCTGCATGGTGTCGGGCCTGGTCAACTGGGACCGGGTCCGAGCCCACCGCGAGCGGTGGCTGGCGACCACGGCCGGCCCGACGGACGCGTCGGCCTGGGCACGGGAGATGGCGCTCCTGACCCAGCGCCGGGAGCTCTACCAGGACCGGCTGGTCATCCTCTCGCACGGCCCCTACAGCAACGTCGCGGCGGCCGACGTCGGCCTGGCCGAAGGCGACTGGCTCGCGGCCTCGCTCCGCATCCGCCGCGAGCACGAGTGCGCCCACTACTTCGCCCTGCGCCTCTTCGGGAGGCTCCAGCACAACCTGCTCGAGGAGCTGGTCGCCGACCTGGTCGGCCTGGTGGCCGGCTGCGGCACCTATCGCGCCGACCTCGCCCGGCTCTTCCTCGGCATCGAGCGGCCGCTGGCCTACCGCGGCGGCGGCCGGCTCGAGAACTACCGCGGCCGGCCGCCCCTGTCCGACGAGGCCTTCACCGTCCTCGCCCGGGTCGCCGGCGCCGGCACCGCCACCCTCGACCGGGTCACCCGCGCCCACCCCGAGTGGTGCTCGTCGCCGCTCGCCCTGGCGCCGCTGGTCGCCGCCCTGACCACGCTCACCATGGAGGAGCTGGCCGCCCCGACCGCCCTCGAGACCATCGAGGAGCGCGTGGCGACCCTGTTCGGGTGAACGCCGGCCCCGCTCTCAGCCGGACAGGCGCACGACCAAGGTCAGCACGTTGCGGTCGCCGGCGCGACGGTAGCGGACCTCGTCCACCATGCGCTGGATGAGGAGGATGCCGAGCCCGCCGATCGGTCGCCGCTCGATCGGCACGGCGGTGTCGGGCAGCGGCTGGGCGAGCGGGTCGAAGGCGGCGCCGCGGTCCTCGACCTCGACCGCCAGCGCCCCGCCGGCGTGGGTGACGCGGACGACCAGGTTGCCGCCGCCACCGCCGTAGGCGTAGCGGCAGACGTTGACCACCGCCTCCTCGACCGCCAGCTCGAGCTGGCGCACCCGCTCCGGCGGCAGGCCTGCCGCCTGTGCCGCCTCGGCCACGACCTGCACCATGGCGCGAGTCCGCGACACCTCCGCCGGGAAGCACCGCTCCATCGCTCCTACCATACCCCAGCGGCGGCCGTGGGGCTTCCCCCGGGCGGTTCCCGGCCCCGGTCAGGGCGCGACAGCGGACCAGGCGGAGGCCGAGCCGAGGTCGAAGCCGTCCTGGAAGACCAGCCCGCTCACCACCGGACGGGCGCCGCTGACGACGATGTCGTCGACGTGCCAGCCGTCGTCCTCGACGCTCCAGGCGTCGGCGGTGAGGCGGAAGCGGATGCGGGCCGCCGCCGAGCCGTCCAGCCCGGGCAGCTCGAGCCGGAGCGGCTGCCAGGACGCCTGCACCCCGTCGAAGCTCGCCGCCTGCGACCAGCTGCCGCCGCCGTCGGTGGAGGTCTCGACCAGGCAGAAGTCCCAGCCGCTCTCGGTGGCGTAGCGGTGCTGGAGCTCGAGGGCCACGCCGGTCACGCCGGCGAGGTCGAGCACCGGCGAGGTCAGGGACGCGTCGGCGCCGGTCGCGTAGTCGCCGCCCGGGCTGTCCGACCAGGAGTGGGTCGGGCTGGCGGCGGTCTCCTCGGTGATCGCCCACGGCGCCTGCGCCGTCCAGCCGAGGTTGCCGCCCTCGACGTCGTCGGCGAGCAGCACCGCGATCGGCGCCAGCAGGAAGTCCTGGGTGGTCGTGACGCCGCCCGCGAGCTCCAGCCCGGCCACGGTCGCCGGGCCGTGGCCCTCGGCCGAGGCGACGACGTCCCAGGTCCCGGCCGGCAGCATGAGGCTGTACGCGCCGCTGGCCGGGTCGGTGACGGCGGTGAAGGGGCCGGCCGCGACCGTCGCCGCGAGCGGCGCCATGGTCTCGGCGTCGCGCACCGTGCCCTCGAGGTGCGGCGCGGTGGCCGGGTCGAGCACCCAGAAGAAGGCCGCGGTGACCGCCCCCCAGCTGCCCGCGGCGTCCCGGCCACGGACGAACAGGGTGTGCCGGCCGTCCGCCAGCCCACCGGTGGCCACCGACGCCACGGCGGTCTCGGTCGGGGTGTCGAAGCCGCCGTCGGCCGGGGTCATGGCGACCGGCGTCGGCGCCGGGTCCCGCCACGGCGGCTCGTCGACGGTGGCCTCGACGGCCGCGATCGCCTGGGTCGGCTCGGTGCCGCTGACGCTGCTGAAGGGC
>CAYTJW010000354.1:0-5783 GCA_964438135.1 uncultured Thermoanaerobaculia bacterium | reverse complement strand
CCGGAGGCGGTCACCCGGATCCGGACGCGGGGATGGGCCAGGGCCGCCCGGAGGGCGCGGTCGGCAGGGGCGCCCAGCGCGGGGAGGGTCTCCAGCCCCCACAGCTCGGGCCCGAGCTCGACGTCGAGCGGCTGGTCGCCCCGCCGACCCGACACGCTCACCGGACCCCGCGCTGCCTGCTCGACCTGCAGCTGGTCGAGGTCGAAGGGGCTGACGAGCGGTGCGCCGAGGTCGCCGCGCCGCCAGCCGAGGAGGAGGTCGCCGGCGCGGGCGCCGGCCGCCTCGGCGGCGCCGGCGGCCGTCACCCTCGCGACCACCACCCCGGCGGGCCGGTCGGCGGCGAATCCCGCCGCCGACGGCAGCAGTGCCAGCAGCGTGCCGGCGAGGACCCGACGCCAGCGTTGCCGCTCGCGCCCCACCGTTCCCCCGGGCCTCAGCGACCCTGCAGCTCCCAGGACCTCTGCGACGCGGCCGCGGCCTCGTCGACCCGGCCCATGCTGGCGAGGGCGCGAGCGAGGTAGAGCTGGAGGTTGGGGTTGTCCGGGATCAGCGCCTCCAGCTTGCGACCGGTGGCCTCGGCATCGGGCCACAGCCGCGCCTCGAGCTGGACCAGCATCAGCTTCATCAGCGGCGCCGGGTCGTCGGGGTCGGCGGCGCTCTCCTCCATGGCCGCCTTCTCGTTGGCGCGGAGCTGCTCCGCCTCGGCCGTGGTCAGGACCCGGAACTCGGCCTCGGCGCGGGCGGCGCGGTTACCCTGCGGCGCGGCCGGGTCCCACACGGTCGCGAAGTAGCTGCCGCCGGGCGCGAGCGGCTCCTTGCCGGTGGGCGGGAAGCTGAAGCTCGAGCCGACGACCTCGGCGCGCAGCACCTCCTCGTCGTCGTCGTCGACCACCACCAGGGTGTGCCGGGTGCCGGTGGTGCCGAGCCGCCACTCGAAGCGCACGATCCCGTCCACCACCTGGCCGAAGTTGGCCGGCTGCAGGAAGCGGCCGGTCTCGACCTGGGCCGCGCGCACCATCTCGCCCATCAGTCGGCGCGAGCTCAGGGAGCTGTTGCTCGGCAGCTTGAGCCGGTCGGCGGTGGCGGCGGCGGTGAGCGAGCCGGCCAGGGCCTTGGGCCCGTCGGCCGCCAGCTCGACTCGCGCCGACTCGCCGACGGCATACTCGCGGCTGTCGGCGAACAGGACCATGGTGAGCGAGCTCCCGGCGCCGGTGGCGACCACCTCGCCGGCCTCGAGCACGGCCATGGGCTGGGCCTTGCGCGTCACCCCGTCGGCGCCGGTGACGGTCACCGAGCCGGTCGAGGCCAGGACCATGGCGACCCCCTGCGGCCGCGGCCCGGCCGCGGCCTGCGGCAGCAACCCGGCGAGCCCCGCGGCGACCACCACGGCGAGCCAGCAGCGTCCTCCGGTCGTCCCTCGTGTCATGTCTGCCGCCCTCCTTCCGACTGGCGGGAGTCTACCACCGCGGCCCCCCATCCCGGCGCTCCGGCAGCCGCCACCGGTCAACCCCCGCGCCCGCCGGGCGCGTGCTATCGTTCGCCCGATGGCAGGAGGGACGAGCGTCGTCTTCGCCGACCTCGGCAAGCGCTACGACCGGCAGGTCGTGCTCCGCGGCGTCTCGGGAACGGCGTCGCCCGGCGAGGTCCTGGTCCTGACCGGCCCCAACGGCTCGGGCAAGTCGACCCTGCTGCAGATCCTGTGCGGCCTGGTCCGACCGACCAGGGGCACGGTCCGATACCTGGAGGGCGAGGCGGCCGAGGTGCCGCGCGAGCTGTGGCGGAGCCGGCTGGGCATCGTGGCGCCGGCCATGGCGCTGTACGAGGAGCTGACCGGCCTCGAGAACCTCCGCTTCCTCGCCCGCGTGCGCGGCCTCGGCGCCGCCGTCGCGCGGTGCCGCGCGTGCCTGGAGCTGGTCGGGCTCGACCCCGACCGCGCCACCACCGTGCGCGGCTACTCGACCGGCATGCAGCAGCGGCTCAAGATCGCCCAGGCCCTGCTGCACGAGCCGCCCGTGCTGCTGCTCGACGAGCCCGGCTCCAACCTCGACCCGGCCGGGCAGGACTGGCTCGAGGGGGTGGTGCGGGACGCGGCCACCGGCGGCACGACCGTGGTCCTGGCCACCAACGACCGCCAGGAGATGAGCTGGGGGACGCACCGTGTGGCGCTGGCCGGCTGAGGCGGCGGCGGTCCTGGCCAAGGACCTGCGCACCGAGCTGCGGACGCGGGTGGCGTTGTCCACCCTCGGCCTCTTCTCGCTCACGACCCTGGCGGCCGTGTCGTACACCATCGGCCCCTACCGGATCGCGGCCGGCGACCGCCCGTTCCTGCTCGCGGCGCTGCTGTGGATCGTGCTGTTCTTCGCCGCCATGGCCGGCCTCGACCGCTCCTTCGTCAAGGAGGAGGAGAGCCACACCGCGCCGTTGCTGCGCCTGTCGGCCTCGGCCCACGCGGTGTGGGCGGGCAAGCTCGCCTTCAACCTGCTGCTGCTGTACGCCCTGATGGCGGTGCTGGTGCCCCTGTACTGCGGTCTGATGGGATTGCGGGTGGCCGCGCCGCTGTTGTTGGTGGCGGTGCTCGCGATCGGCGGCTTCGCGCTGGCCGTGACCACGACCATGGTCGCGGTCATCATCGCCCGGGCCATGACCCGCGGCGCCCTGTTCCCCGTGCTGTCGATCCCGCTCCTGCTGCCGCTCCTGATCGTCGTCATCCAGGGAACGCGCGCCGCGGTCGAGGGCTCGGCCGACGGGGTGTCGCAAACCCTGCGCGCCGTCGGTTCCTTCGGCGGCGGCATGACCGTGCTCTCGGCCCTGCTGTTCCCGGTGGTGTGGCATGAGTAAGGTGCTTCCGTGGGTGCTGCTGGTGTGGATGGCGGCGGCCATCTGGGGGGCGTTTCTCGGCGTCGGGGCGGCGGTCGGCTTCGCCGGCGACTCGAGCCGGATCGTCTTCTTCCACGTGCCGACGGCGTGGGTGGCCACCGTCGCCTTCCTGGTCTCCTGCGTCGCCTCGGTGATGTACCTGGTGCGTCGCCGACCCGAGGACGACGAGCGCGCGGCGGCGGCGGCCGGGCTCGGTCTGCTGGGAGCGATCCTGGCCACCGTCACCGGCTCGCTGTTCGCCAAGGTCGAGTGGGGCGCCTACTGGAACTGGGACCCCCGCCAGACCTCGATCACCATGCTGCTGCTGATCTACGCCGCCTACCTCGCGCTGCGCGCGGCGATCGCCGACCCGGAGCGGCGGGCGACTCTGGCCGCCGCCTATGCCATTCTTGCCTTCGTCACCGTGCCCTTCCTGGTCTTCGTGGTGCCGCGCGTGTACTGGTCGCTGCACCCGGACGTGATCGCCAGCCCCGAGCCCTCGAACCGGCTCGACTCCGCCCACCTCAGGGTGCTGCTGGCGTCGCTGGCCGGTTTCACCGGGCTGTTCGCCTGGCTGTTCCTCATCTCCACCCGCGTCGCGCGGCTCTCCAGGCTGCGCCAGGAGGACGTGCTGTGAGCGGTAGACACTCCCTCGGGTTGGTCGGCGGGGTCGCGGCCCTCGCGCTGGCGGTGTCGGGTCCGGGCCCGGCCTGGGCGGGCGGCGGCGCGCCGCCGCTGGTGACGGTGGAGGAGGCGCTGCGCTCGGCGTCGACGGTCTCGGTGGCCGTGACGGTCGAGCCGGGCTCGGTCGCGGAGCGGGACGTGGCGGGCAGCCCCGGCGTGGGTTTCGTGGGGGTCGGGCCGGGCGGCGCCCGGCTCGAGGCGGAGCTGGTCGGGAAGCTGCCGGCGGGCGCCGACGTTGCAGAGCTGGTGGCGCTGGTGGGCAGCGCTGCCGGCGGCCGCTTCCGGGTGGAGAGGGTCCTCCTGCCGCAGGCGGCACGGCCCGCCGCTCCGGACGGCGGGCGCGGCCTGAAGGCGGTCCTGGCGGTGACGATGGTGGTCTGGGTCGGGCTGTTCTTCTACGTCCTGGCGGTCGACCGACGGGTGCGCCGGCTGGAGGAGTGATGGCCGAGCTGTCTGAGCACCGCCGGCAGCGGCGGGTCTGGTACCTGGTCGGCGGCCTGCTGGTGGCGGCGTTCCTCGTCTACGGCGCGACCTCGTTCCGCTCCTACCTGACGCCGTACGTGTCGTTCGACGAGGCCCGCCAGCGGGGCGGCACGGTCCAGGTCAAGGGCTCGCTGGTGCCGGGCTCGCCCGACTACTCGGTCGGCGACCAGGTGCTCCGCTTCGGTCTGGCCGACGGCGACAGCCAGCCGCTGACGGTTGTGTACCGCGGGCCCCGCCCGGCCAACTTCGAGGAGGCGACCCAGGTGGTGGCGATCGGGGCCTACCGCGACGGGACCTTCCACGCCGAGCACCTGCTGGTGAAGTGCCCGTCGAAGTACCAGGGCGTCGACCAGGACCCCGACAGACACAGCACCGCCAGCAGCGGCTGAGCGGGCACGAGCGACCCCCGCGGCCCGATCGGGCGAGGGCGAGCGACCGGGGTCGGGAACGGGAACAGCGGCATGTACTACCCGGGCGTGATTCTCCTCTGGGTCGCGACCGTCTTCGGCGGCCTCTCCACCGTCGCCTACGCGGCGGCGGCGCGGCGGGGCGAGCGCTGGCTGGTCACCGCCCGCCAGTGCTACCTGGTGATGACGGCGGCGGTGGTGGCGGCGTCCGGCCTGCTCCTCTACCTGCTGCTCGAGCACGACTACCGCCTCTACTACGTCTACGCCTACTCCGACTCGAGCCTGCCGCTCCCGTACCTGGTGTCCACCTTCTGGGCCGGCCAGGAGGGCAGCTTCCTGCTCTGGGTCCTGTTCGGCGTGCTGCTCGGCCTGCCGCTCGCGCGCGCCGCGCGCGGCGACTGGGAGAGCCGGGTGATGATGGTCTACGGCCTCACCCTGCTGGCCCTGATGCTGCTCCTGCTCAAGCAGAGCCCGTTCCGGTTCCACCAGGGGCTGACCGCCGACTCGATCCCGCTCGACGGGCAGGGGCTCAACCCGCTGCTGCAGAACCCGTGGATGGTGATCCACCCGCCGGTCATGTTCGTCGGCTACGCGGCGCTGGCGATCCCCTTCGCCTTTGCCATGGCGGCGCTGATGATGCGGCGCTACGAGGAGTGGACGCGGGTGGTCCAGCCGTGGGTGCTGGTCGCGCTCCTCTCCCTCGGCGCCGCCATCATGCTCGGCGCCTACTGGGCCTACGAGACCCTGGGCTGGGGCGGCTACTGGGGCTGGGACCCGGTCGAGAACGCCTCGCTGGTGCCGTGGCTCGTCACCGCCGCCCTCGCCCACGGCCTGGTCCTGGAGCGGAGCCGGGGCCGCTTCCGCCGCCTCAACCTGGTGCTGGCGGTGGTCGCCTTCCTGCTGGTGCTGTACGCGACCTTCCTCACCCGCTCGGGGGTGCTGTCCGACTTCTCGGTCCACTCCTTCGTCGACCTCGGCCTGTCCGGCTACCTGCTGTTCAACATCCTGTTCTTCCTCGTCGTCCCGGCCGCGCTGCTCGCCATCCGTTGGCGTGGCATCCCGACCGAGGTCGGCCGCGAGCCCCTGCTGTCGCGCACCATCTTCCTGGTGCTCGGCATCCTCCTCCTGGCCCTGGTCGCCGTGGTGGTCGGCATGGGCACCTCGGCGCCGCTGATCTCCCGGCTGTGGGGCGAACCGGCGCAGGTCACGGCCACCTTCTACAACCGTACCGGCTTCTGGCTCACGGCGCTGCTGGCGGTGGGCCTCGGCATGAGCCCGCTGCTGGCCTGGCACCGGGCCGCCGCGGGCACCGGGCGGCGGGTGGCGGTGGCGGTGGCCGTGGCCCTCGGCCTG
>CAYTJW010000353.1:2318-5799 GCA_964438135.1 uncultured Thermoanaerobaculia bacterium | reverse complement strand
TGGACCTGGACGTGGACCTGGACCTGGACCTGGACGTGGACCTGGACCTGGACCTGGACCTGGACCTGGACCTGGACCCCGCCCGGCCACCGTCCACGACCACGACCACGTTCCGAGGCGTCC
Source organism: uncultured Thermoanaerobaculia bacterium (assembly GCA_964438135.1). Lineage (GTDB taxonomy): Bacteria > Acidobacteriota > Thermoanaerobaculia > Thermoanaerobaculales > Sulfomarinibacteraceae > CAYTJW01. The sequence goes on along the minus strand of CAYTJW010000353.1, from coordinate 5,676 downwards.
CACGGAACTTGACTCAACCGGGAGGATTCCGTTTCCCACAGGCGGCTAGCACCGTCGGGTCGGCGCGGGGGCGCGGAACCGTGGTGCTCTCGCACCGCGACGCCGGGGAGGCGGGGCCGCCGGGGAGCGGGCGGACAGGGATGGCTCGCTACGGCGGTCGTGGCGCTCGGGCTCGCGAGCCCGCGGTCGGTCGCCGGGTCGGCTGGCCTGCTGGTGGCGCCGGCCGGGGGGGCCGCTCCGCCTCGAGGGTCGGGCGTCGTCGGCCCGACGCCGCCGGTCAGTCCCCGTCGCTCGCGACGTAGTTCGGCAGCTCGACCTTGGGCGAGTGCTCGAAGATCAGGTTGGTCTCGAGCCGCGCCACCTCGGGCCGGGTGGTGAAGGCGTCCATGGCCAGGTCGCGCAGGTGGTTGGAATCCCGCACCGCGACGTGGACCAGGAAGTCGGTGGCGCCGGCGACGTGGAAGACGGCGAGGACCTCGCGGAGGCCCAGGGCGTAGCGGCGGAAGCCGTCCACCATGTCCCGCGAGTGCTGCCGCAGGCGGACCGCGATCATGGCCTGCAGCCCGATCCCCATGGCCTCGGTCGCGACCTCGGCGTGGAAGCCGCGCAGCACGCCGGACGAGACCAGGCGTCGCACCCGCTCCAGGCAGGTGGAGGGTGCCACGCCGACCCGCTCCGCCAGCTTCTTGTTCGGCAGCCGGGCGCTCGCCTGGAGGGCGCGGAGGATCGCGAAGTCGGTGCGGTCGAGGTCGAGCGGTCGGCTCATGGCTGCGCGTCGCGCGGGGCGTCGACGCGCGCCAGCAGGTCGGCGACGGCGTCGCGGTGCACCGTGAAGGTGAGCATCTTCAGGCGCACGTAGTCGTCGCGGTACATGTAGTAGCCCTCGTGCTTGCCCCAGCGCGAGGAGCGGGCCGAGTCCTTGATCAGGAACCACTCGCGGCCGTCGTGCAGGGTGTGGCCGACGAGGTGGACGCCGTGGTCGTCGCCGGTCGAGCCGTTCGCGAACCGCAGCTCGCGGGCGTCCTGGTCGATGTACGCGGCCGGGATGTCGAAGGTCGGCACCACCGCGATGTCCTCGAAGCCGTTGTAGCCCGGCTCGGAGACGTCGCCGCCGATCGCCACGCTGAAGCCGGCCTTGACCGCGCGGACGAGGCCCGAGTACCAGTCGTCGAGCGGGACGTTGACGTAGTCCGCCCCGTGCCACCAGTTGTCGGGCACGCGGTACTCGCCCCGGCTCCAGAACGGCACCGACAGGGTCGACATGAGGTCGACGTACGCGTCCGGGTCGAGCCGGCACACCCGCTGCGCGAATTCCCGGGGCTCGACCGCGACCCCCTGCCAGAGCACGGTCTCGGGCGGCGCACCCATGGTCCGGTCGAGGATGCGACGGACCATGGCGAGGATCACCTCCTCCTCCCAGTAGCCCTGCTCCCGGCACCACGAGAGGAGCTTCTCGAGCGAGTCGTGCAGCGCGTCGTGGTCGAAGCGCCCGTCCGCCGCCAGCACGCCCGGGTAGGCGGCGAGCGGGACCGCGCCGTGGTCGCGCAGGACCCGGATCACCGCCGCCGACTGCGACCCCGGGGCGAACAGCGTCTCGCCCCGGCTCTGCACCCAGCCGCGGGTCTTGTCGAGGTACTCCCAGTACACGAACCACATCTCGGACAGCTTGACCTCCTCGCCCGCGAGGCGCTTGACCTCGGACTCGAGGAACGAGGTGGTGGAGAAGCTCCAGCAGGTGCTGGTCAGGTACTGCGCCCGGGGCGGGAAGTGCCAGGCTGTCGTGGCGAACGCGTCGGGCCCGGCCGGCCGGGCGACCTGCGACAGGTCGAAGCGCAGGGTCTGCTCCTCGTCGTCGCGCTGCTCGTCGGCCGCCTTCCGCTCGGCGAGGATCTCCTCGGTCCGCTTCTCCGCCGCCTCCCGGCGGGCGTCGTTGGCGGCCTCCATCTCCTCGAGGACCGGGTCCTTGTAGCGCTGGACGTAGGTCGCGCGGTCCCGCGCTGGCTCCTCGGCCAGGGCGGCGACGGTCGCGAGCAGGGTGGCGGCGGCAAGGGCTGCGGCGGTGGGGATGCTGGGTCTCACGGTGCTCTCCTCGGGGGCGGGGGGCCCGCCCGGTGTGGCGGCCATGATAGCGCGGGTCGACCGGCGACCGGTCACGGCTCGGCGACCGCTCCCGCCGCGTCCTCGGGCCGCCCGCCGAGGCCGACCAGGGCGTCGACGAAGGCCGGCGGCAGGGGCGAGGTGAAGCGGAGCCGGTCGCCGCGGGTGGGGTGGGCGAAGGCCAGCGCCGCGGCGTGCAGCAGCAGCCGCGGCGACGGGATCGGCGTCTGTCCGGCGCGCAGGAAGTCGCGGATGTAGACCCGCTCGCCGACCAGGGGGTGGCCCCGCTCGGCGAGGTGGATGCGGATCTGGTGGGTGCGGCCGGTCTCCAGGCGGACCGCGCACAGGGTCGCGCCGGCGAGCGGCGCGACCGCCCGGACGTGGGTGATGGCGGGCTTGCCGCCGCGGGTCGGTCGTCGCGGCGTGCCGCGCAGCCCGTCGCCGCGGTCCGGTGCCAGCTCGCTGGCGATGCGGCCGCCGGCGCCCCGGCCGTGGGCGACGCAGAGGTAAACCCGCTCCACGACGTGGGCGCGCAGCGCGAGCTGGAGCGCCCGCTCGGCCCGCTTGGTGCGGGCGAACAGCATCAGGCCGGAGGTGTCCCGGTCGAGGCGGTGGACGACGTGCAGCCCGGCCGCGGTGCCTGGCGCACCCTGGCGACGGAGCGCGCCGCGAGCCAGCTCGAGCGCCGTCCCCCGCTCCCCCTCCTCGAAGGGGACGCTGGTCACCCCGGCCGGCTTGTCGATCACCACCAGCTCCTGGTCCGTGTAGACCAGCCGCGGTTGGGGGCCCGTCGGCCCCGGGCGGGGCGCGGCCATGTCGAGCGCCACGCGGGCGCCGCCGGCCAGCCGGGTGGCGGGGGCGGGCTCGACCCGGCCGTCGACCCGCACCTTGCCGCTCTCCACCCAGGCCTGGGCGCGACGCCACGGCACGCCGGGCAGCCGGAGGCGGAGGAACGCGGCGAGGGTCATCCCCGCCTCCCCGACCTCGACCTGCCAGCTCGAGCTCGACTGCCCCACGTCTCGCCCCGCGGCGAGTCTAGCCGGATCCACCCCGGCCGGTCGAGGCCGTGCACCGCCGCGGTGCCTCGCGCCTCAACCAGGACCTGGACCTCGACCTGGAGGTGGACGGGGACCACGGCTGGGCCCGGGATCCGGGGCGGCCGGCACCAGCGCCAGCCGCCCCGCAGTGGGGGCTCGGGTGACCCTCAGGCCCGCTGCGGGCGGGCCGCCGCCCGGCATCGGTCCAGGACCAGGTCCAGGTC
>CAYTJW010000353.1:0-2218 GCA_964438135.1 uncultured Thermoanaerobaculia bacterium | reverse complement strand
AGGTCGAGGTCCAGGCGCTCCGGGCTCCCACGACACCCGACTCGACCGCGAACGTCCCGTTCGCTCCAGGACCCCGGCTGGGCCCTCCCTGCCGGTCGTGGCACGCATCGCCGGGTTTCCTCGCGGACCACCCTCGACCCGACCGCGCCGGGGCGACCGCCGCAGCCCGGTCCCGCCGTGGGGCGGGCGGGACCGGGTCTGCGCGCGGCACGCTCACCAGCTCACGTCGAGGAGGTAGGAGGTGGTCGAGGAGTAGCCGCTGTAGGGGTAGGCCTTGACGTAGATCACCCGGCTCGAGGTGGAGGGGTTGGCCCAGACGAGGTGCTCGGCCACGCCGGCGCCGTTCTCGCCGACCGCGAGCACCGTGCCGGAGCTGTCGTAGAGCTTGAGGTCGTAGTCCTTGCCGACCGGCACGGTCATGTGCGCGGTCAGCGTGCGGCTGCCCGGTACCGTCACCCTGAAGTAGTCGACGTCGGCGGCGGTGGCGATGTGGGCCGTGACCCGCATCGGCGAGCTGGCGATCGGGTCGGCCGACGACATCGTGTTGTTGCTCTCGCTCTCGTTCATCGCGCCGCCCGCGGCGCCGGAGTAGGTCGCGCGCAGGCTGACGCCGGAGAAGGCGGCGTAGCCGTAGAGGCCGATGTACCAGTCGCCGCCGGCAGGGCTTGTGACCGTCACCGTCTCGGTGTTGCCGGACTGGTACGGGCGGTAGTCCCAGGCGGACAGGGTCGGCATGGCGCCGCGGCGGACGTAGAGGTCGCAGTCGCCGCTGCCGCCCCAGGTGCGGATGTCGAGCGACGCCTGGCCCGAGGGCACGGCGATCTTGAAGTGCCGCCAGGCGGTGCTCGCTCCCGACAGGTTGGTGACGGTCTGGCCGTTGGTCAGGTTGGTCGCCCCCCCGCCCGAGCCGCCCGGCACCCCGACCGCGTCCCAGGCGGAGTGGACCCGCGCGGCGTAGGTCGAGCCGTAGAGGTCGGTGGCGGCCTGGGCGGTGGCGGTGCGCGCCCCCTGGAAGGTGGTGGTCGAGGTCATGTAGCGGGTCAGGGCGCGGTAGAAGATGGCGCGCGCCCGGGTGATGGTGGCGGCGGTGACCTGGACCGCGGTCTTGCCGCGCGGGTGGGTGCCGCCCTGGGACAGCAGGTAGAAGGCGAGGTTGCCGATGCCCGAGTTCAGGTGGACGCCGCCGTAGTCGGCCGAGCCGGTGTAGCGCTCGGGGTAGTAGTCGCGCGACGAGCCGTCGGCGGTGGGGTTGTTCATGTAGCGCAGGGCGTCGCCCGAGGTGGACGGGGTGAACGCGTCCTCGCCGATCTTCCAGGTGTCGGCCCGGACCGACCCGTCCTTCCACGCCTCGCAGGCCGCGGCCATGATGTCGGACCAGGCCTCGTTGAGCGCGCCGGGCTCGTTTGCGTAGACCAGGTCGGCGGTCGAGCTGGTGACGGCGTGGGTGTGCTCGTGGGCGACGATGTCGAGGGCCTGGGCGAGGGGCCGGAACAGCGAGCCGTCGCCGTCGCCGAACAGGAACTGCTGGTGGTAGTCGTCCCAGGCGGCGTTGTTGGGGGTGGTGCCGGCGCCGGTCGAGAAGACGCTGTGGACCGTCGACTTGAGCGTCGCCCCGCTGCCGTTGTACGAGTCGCGGTTGAAGACGGTGCGGTAGAAGCCGTGGACCGTGCCGGTGTTGGTGTAGGCCGCCATGGCGACCTGGTCGGTGGACGAGCCGCCCTCCTGGAAGAGCAGGGTGCCGGGGACGGCGGTGCTCTGGTTGGCGGTGTAGATCTTGCGGTAGAGCGAGCTGTGGACCAGGCCCTGGCGCTCCAGGACGGTGCCGTCGTCGGCGTCGAGGTAGACCCTCTCGAGGCGGGCGCCGGACTCGTCCGTCACGCGCACCGTCAGGCGCCAGGCGAGGAGAGTGGGGGCCTCCGGGCGCCGGAGGTAGACCAGCTCCGGCCCGTCCAGGAGGGCGAGGTCGTCGAGCTCGAGGCGGGCGGCGAGGGCCGGCAGGGCGAGGTCGCCGGCGAGCGCGGGGAAGGGCTCGCGCCGGAGGTCGCCGGCGAGCAGGCCGTTGAGGGTCACGACCATGCCGTCGGCGTCGGCGTGGAGCAGGATCTCGCCGCCGTCGACCTCGAGGTCGCGGTGGAGCTGGCGCAGCCGGACGTGGCTGAGGCCGAGCTCGTCGGTCGCCACCTCGGTCGGCTCCAGGCGGTCGTCGGCGCCGAGTCCG
>CAYTJW010000352.1:0-5799 GCA_964438135.1 uncultured Thermoanaerobaculia bacterium | reverse complement strand
CGCGGCCGGCCCGCCGGAGCGCATCGGCGAGCGCCTCGCCTCGAGCGAGACCGGCTTCCTGGTCGACCTGCTGCCGCTGGCCGCGGGCCAGCGGCAGCTGCTGGCGGTGCGGGTGCTCGACGCCCTGCTCGAGGTCGAGGAGGCGGACGAGTACGCCGCCGCCGTGGACGGCTTCTGCCGCCTGTGCCGCGACGCCGCCGGGCGGGGCGGGCGCCTCTACGCGGTGGCCTGCGGCAGCTCCTTCCACGCCGCCAAGGCGGGGGCGCTGTTCTTCAACGAGATCGCGTCGAGCGAGCTGCTGCCGATCCTGCCCGGCGAGTTCCGCGGCCAGTGCGCGGGCTCGCTGCGCGACGGCGACGTGCTGATCGCCATCAGCCAGAGCGGCGAGACCAAGGACCTGGTCGACGTGCTCAACGACGCCGCCGCCTCTCCTCGCGACGTCCGGGTGGTGGCCCTGGTCAACAACGTCAGCTCGACCCTGGCGCAGGAGAAGAGCGACCTCGTCATCCCCCTCCGCTGCGGCCCCGAGATCGCGGTCCCGGCCACCAAGAGCTTCATGAACCAGGTCGCGGTCCTCTACGGCCTGGCCCTCGCCCTGGCCGAGCGGCGCCTGGCGCACGACCCGCTGCCCGAGCCGGAGCGGGCGGCGGCGGAGGCCGCGCTCGAGCGGCGCCGCGAACGCCTGCGCGCCGTGCCCGAGCTGATCCGCGCCACCTTCGACGCGACCGGCGCCGCGGTCGAGGAGGCGGCGCAGCTCATGTACCTGCGGCCGAGCCTGCACATCCTGGCCACCCGCCTGTCGGCGGTTGCCCGCGAGGGGGCGCTCAAGGTGCGGGAGGTGGTCCTCAACCACTGCGAGGGGTTCGAGGGCTCGGAGTTCAAGCACGGCCCGAACACCATCCTCGGCTTCAACACCCTGTTCGGGCCGGCCGAGGTCGGCGCGTTGCTGCGCGAGGTCGGGCGGACGGTGGACGAGCTGCTGCGGCGGGCGGCGGCGGCCGACCTGGGCGCCGAGTCGATGCGGCGGCTCGCCCGGGCCGTGACCGACAGCGTCTTCCAGGCGCCCCTGACCTCCTTCGCCCTCACCGCCGACGAGCGCGCCCTGCTCGAGGCAACCCTCGACCGGCCGGCGCTGGTCGACTCGCTGTACGCCGACTACCCCCTGGTCTACGTCACCGGCCCGGACGAGCGCGACGTCAACCTGACCGTGTCGCAGGTCAACACCCACAAGATCCGGGGCGCGTCGACCGTGGTGGTGGCCGAGGACCACCCGGCCCTGCGCGCCGCCGCCGCCAAGGCGCCCGCCGACAACCCGCACTACCGTTGGGTCTACGTCACCCTGCCCCACACCGACGACACCCTGATGACGGTCTTCTCGGCCACCGTCGTGCTGCAGCGCCTGGCGCTCGAGATGAGCCTGCTCAAGGCCGCCCACCTCGACCGGCTGGGGGTCCGCGACCACGGCGTCCACCCCGACGTGCCGAAGAACGTCTCCAAGTCGATCACGGTCGACTGAGGCCCGCCGGTCGTCCCTGCTCGCTCCGTACCCGTACCCGTTCCCGTACCCGCCGGGGCGGGCGGCGGAGCGGTCGGGCTCTGGCCCGATTCCGCCGCTCGCGGCGACCGTCCTGGGCAGGTCCGCGTGAGGCGAGGCATCGGGTACGGGGACGGGTACGGGTACGGGTGCGAGGGAGAGCGGGCGCTCTTGCCAGAACGACCGCAACGGGGGAGACTCGACCCATGCGCCGCCGGCTCCTCCGGGCCCTGGTGGTGATCGTCGTCGTGGCGGTGGTGGGGCTCGCGCTGTGGGCGCTCCGGCTGCGCGAGCGCCTCCGCTGCGCCAGCTTCGCCGGGCCGGGGGTGAGCTCGTCCGAGCTGCCGCCCCCGCCCGACCGCCGTCACCTCCGCCTCGCCGCCTGGAACATCCGCAACTTCCCGCGCGACGAGCGCCCGGCGAGGCCCGACCTCGGCTGGGTCAACCGCACCAACCTGTGCGACCTGAGCGACGCCCTCGCCGGCCTCGACGCCGACGTCCTCGGCGTGGCCGAGATCACCGACCCGCCCGGGTTCCCGCCGCTGCTGCGGGAGGCGACCGGGCGGTCGTACCGGGTGGCGCTGACCAGCCGCGGCCGCCACCGGCTCGGCGTGGCCTGGGACGACGCGCGGCTGGAGCTGGTGGGTCGGCCGGTGGAGGTGCGCGAGCTCGAGCGTGCTGGCGGCCGGCCGGCGCTGGCCGTGCGCCTCCGGGGCCGGGTCGCCGGGGGGCCGGACCTGACCGTGGTCCAGGTCCACCTCAAGGCCGGCCCCGAGGGCTTCCCGACCCGCCTCGGCCAGTACCGGGCCCTGGCCCGCTGGCTCAACCGCTGGGTCGAGGAGGTGGGCGACAACGACGTGGTGGTGCAGGGCGACATGAACACCACCGGCCCCAGGGGCGGCACCACGGCCGAGGAGCTGGCCGTGGCCGACCGGATCCTGGCCGAGGCCGACCTGCGCCGGCTCGCCAACGCCACCGGCTGCAGCGCCTACTGGCCGGGCGAGGACCAGGGCGACGGGCGGCTCGAGCCGTCGCTGATCGACCAGGTGTACGTGCGCGGCCTGGAGGAGCTCGACCCGTCGACCCCGCTCGAGGCCTGGCTGCACTGCCGGCGCTCAGGCTGCGCGCCGCTCGTGTCCCGGCCCGGCGCCGAGGACGGGACCTTCTGGGACGTCTCGGACCACTGCCCGCTGACCTACGAGCTGGTCGCCCGGGACCTCGACTGAGCCAGGTCGGCGCCCCCGTACCCGTACCCGACGGTCGAGGTCGGGGTCGGGGTCGAGGGGAGGACGGCGCGCACGGCCGCGCGTCACGCCGGGCGGGCGGGGGAGCTGACCGCCGGTCGCTGCAAGCTGACCGCTGTCCAGGTCCGGGCCCTGGTTGGGGCGCCAGCGGCCGGGTCGGCGCGGGCCTCGACGGGGCGGGGTGCGCCGGCTACGATGCAGGGGCGGGGGACAGGGAGGCGAGCATGCGGGAGCTGCACGTGTCGCGCCGGGCGCGGGAGCGGTACGGGGTGGACGAGAGCCTGTTCGGTCTCGACGGCCGGGTGGTCTTTGCCAGCTTCCACTCCGCCCGGGTCTTCGCCCAGCGGATGAACGACGAGCGCGACCTGCTCCGCTTCCCCGAGCAGGCGGTGAGCGCCGCGGCCCTCAACGCCGCCGGCCTGCTCCACGAGCTGCTCCACCTGCTGGTGGTCGAGTACCGGCAGCGAAACCCGCAGGTGTTCGCGCGCGCCCTGGGGGAGCTCGGGGCGACCCTCGGCGCGGCCGCTCTCGACGGCCTGCTCGATGCCTTCGTCGAGGAGTTCCCGCCCCGCCCGGTGCACCGCGGCGAGGAGAGCGCCGCGGCCTACCTGGCGCGGTCGACCGACGGCGTGTCCCACCGCGAGCTGGCCCTGGAGGAGATGCTCCTGCTGTGGGCCGCCAACCTCAACCCGGCGCTCGAGCCCTTCCGCGAGCTGTTCGACGACTCCCGGCTCCGCTCGCACACCGCCTACCTGCAGGCGCTGGATCTGCTGCAGGGCTTCTTCGCCGGCGAGCCGGGGCTCGGCGGCGCGGCGGGCGAGAGCCTGGTCGACCTCCTGCGGGCGCCGGCCCTGGCGTCGCCGCACTCGCTCGAGGGGCAGCTGGACCACCTCCGCCGCGGCTGGGCGCACCTGTTCGGCGAGGTGGTGTACCGCCTGCTCGGCAGCCTCGACTTCCTGGCCGAGGAGCACAAGCCCTTCTTCGGCTTCGGCCCGGGCCCGGTGGAGGTGCCGAGCTACGCCGGGCTCGAGCCCGACGTCGAGAGCTACAGCCCCGACCTCGACTGGATGCCGCGGGTGGTGCTGCTGGCGAAGAACGCCCACGTCTGGCTCGACCAGCTGTCGCGGCGGCTCGGGCGCCGGCTCAGCCAGCTCGACGAGATCCCGGACTCGGAGCTCGACGAGCTCGCCCGCCGCGGCGTCACCGGCCTGTGGCTGATCGGCGTCTGGGAGCGCAGCCGCGCGTCCAAGCGGATCAAGCAGATGATGGGCGACCAGGAGGCGGTGGCGTCGGCGTACTCGCTGCACGACTACGTCGTCGCCGCCGACCTGGGCGGCGACGCGGCCTTCGACGCGCTGAAAGAGAGGGCGGCGCGGCGGGGCATCCGCATGGCCACCGACATGGTCCCCAACCACGTCGGCGTCGACTCGCGCTGGGTGGTCGAGCACCCGGACTGGTTCATCGGCCTCGACTACAGCCCCTTCCCCGCCTACCGCTTCACCGGCCCCGACCTCTCGGACGACCCCCGCGTGGGCATCTTCCTCGAGGACCACTACTTCAGCCGCAGCGACGCGGCCGTGGTGTTCCAGCGGGTCGACCGCTGGACCGGGTCGGTCCGCTACCTCTACCACGGCAACGACGGCACCAGCATGCCGTGGAACGACACCGCCCAGCTCGACTACCGGAGCCCCGAGGTCCGGGAGGCGGTGATCCGCACCATCCTCCACGTCGCCCGGCGCTCGCCCATCATCCGCTTCGACGCGGCCATGACGCTGACCCGCAAGAACTTCCAGCGCCTGTGGTTCCCCGAGCCGGGGACCGGCGGCGACATCGCCTCGCGCGCCGGCTTCCCCCTCACCAGGGCCGAGATGGAGCAGGCCATGCCGGTCGAGTTCTGGCGCGAGGTGGTCGACCGCGTCGCGGCCGAGGCGCCCGACACCCTGCTCCTGGCCGAGGCGTTCTGGCTCCTCGAGGGCTACTTCGTCCGCACCCTGGGCATGCACCGGGTCTACAACAGCGCCTTCATGAACATGCTGCGGGACGAGCGCAACGCCGACTACCGGTACCTCATCGCCAGCACGCTCGAGTTCGACCCGCAGATCCTCAAGCGCTACGTCAACTTCATGTCCAACCCGGACGAGCGCACCGCCGTCGACCAGTTCGGCTCCGGCGACAAGTACTTCGGCGTCGCCACCCTGATGGCGACCATGCCCGGCCTGCCCATGCTCGGCCACGGCCAGGTCGAGGGCTTCACCGAGAAGTACGGCATGGAGTTCCGCCGCGCCCGCATGGAGGAGGAGCCCGACCCCCACCTGGTGGAGCGGCACGAGCGGCAGGTCTTCCCGCTGCTGCGGCGCCGGGCGCAGTTCGCGGAGGTCGACCGGTTCCTGCTCTACGGCCTGGAGCGGCCCGACGGCACGGTCGACGAGAACGTGTTCGTCTACTCCAACGGCGCCGGCGACCAGCGGTCGCTGGTGGTCTACCACAACCGCTACGCCGAGACCCGGGGGGCGGTGCGGCGGTCGACGCCGGTGGTGGTGCGCGACGGTGCGGGCGAGCGCAGCCTGGTCGCGAGCACCCTCGCCGAGGGCCTGGGGGTGGCGGACGGCGCCGACCGGTTCCTGCTCGTCGCCGACGTCGCCACCGGCACGGAGCGCATCCTGAGCTGCCGGGAGCTCCACCGGCAGGGGCTCGAGGTGGAGCTGCGCGCCTACGAGCTGCACGTGTTCGTCGACTTCCGCGAGGTCACGGACGACTCGGCCGGCCGCTGGCGCCGGCTGCACGACGCCCTGGCCGGGCGCGCCGTGCCGAGCCTGGAGGCGGCCGAGCGCGAGCTGCTGCTCGAGCCGGTGCTGACCCCCTTCCGCCGCCTCGTCGCCGCCGACACCTTTGCCACGATCGCCGCCGCGCGCCTCGTTGCCGCGGGCCTCGCCGGCGCGGGGGGCGCGGCCGAGGGGGAGACGGCGCCGGCCGAGGACGAGACGGCGCCGCCCGCGGCGCCCGACCTGGCCGAGGTCGACG
>CAYTJW010000351.1:0-5805 GCA_964438135.1 uncultured Thermoanaerobaculia bacterium | reverse complement strand
GCACGGCGACCGCAGCCTGTTCGAGGACGCGCGCGACGCCGACGCGCCGGCCTGGACCTACGCCCAGGTCGCGCGCTACTGCACCGCGCTCGCCGGCGCCTTCCTCGCCGCCGCGCCGGAGCGGCCGCGCGTCGCCGTCCTCGCGGACAACAGCGTCGACTCGGCGTGCGCCGACCTGGCCTGCCTCGCGCACGGGCTGCTCGTCACCCCGCTCAACGTCCACTTCGACGTCGAGACGCTGGCGTGGATCGTGGCCCGGCTCGACATCGGCGTCGTCGTCACCGACACGGTGGAGCGCGCGGCGCGGGTCGCCCAGGCGGGGGAGCGGGTCGGGCGGCCGCTGCGCGTGTTCCGGGCCGGCCCGCGCGTCGCGCCCGTTTCGGTCCGCGGCCTCGACCTCACCCCGCTGCGCCACGCCTGCGCCCGGGTGGACCTCGCCGCCACCGAGGAGCTCCTGTCCTCGCGGCCGCTGTCGCTCGCGGGGCCGGCGACGGTGATGTTCACCTCCGGCAGCACCGGCCGGCCGAAAGGGGTCGTGTTCAGCCTCTTCAACCTGGTCAGCAAGCGGTTCGCGCGCGCCGCCGCCCTGCCGGCGGTCGGGCGCGACGAGGTCCTGCTCTGCTACCTGCCGCTGTTCCACACCTTCGGCCGGTTTCTCGAGATGCTGGGCGCCCTCTACTGGGGCGGCACCTACGTGTTCACCGGCAACCCGTCGGCGGAGGCGCTGCTGGCGGAGCTGGCGCGCGTCCGGCCCACCGGCCTGGTCAGCATCCCCGCCCGCTGGACCCAGATCCGCCAGCACTGCCTCGAGGCGATGGACGCCGACCCGGACGAGGCGACCGCCGCGGCCGCGTTTCGCGAGACCGTCGGCAGTCGGTTGCGCTGGGGGCTGTCGGCCGCGGGCTTCCTCGACCCGTCCGTGTTCCGCTTCTTCCAGCGTCACGGCGTGGAGCTGTGCAGCGGGTTCGGGATGACCGAGGCGACCGGCGGGATCGCCATGACCCCGCCGGGCGCATACCGGGATGGCACGGTCGGCGTGCCGCTGCCCGGGATGCGGGCGCGCCTCGACGACGCGGGCGAGCTGAACATCTCCGGCCCGTACGTCGCGCGCTACCTGGACGAGGACGCGCCCGGGGGCGAGCTGCCGGCGCTCGACCCCGACCAGGACCACTGGGTCGCCACCGGCGACCTGTTCGTCGAGCACCCCGACGGCTACCTCGAGATCGTCGACCGGCTCAAGGACATCTACAAGAACAGCCGCGGGCAGACGATCGCGCCGCAGCGCGTCGAGCAGCGCTTCGCCGGGGTCCCCGGCATCCGCCGCACCTACCTGGCCGGCGACCACCGCGACCACAACGTGCTGCTGGTCGTGGTCGACCGGGACGACCCGGTGATCGCGGGCCGGGACGAAGCCCACGTCCACGACTACCTGGGCCAGATCGTCGCGTCCGTGAACGCGGGGCTCGCGCCGTACGAGCGCGTGGTGCGCTTCGCCGTCCTGGACCGCGACCTCGACCGCGGCGAGCTGACCGAGAAGGGCTCGCTCAGGCGGAAGGCGATCGAGGAGCACTTCCGGCCGGTGATCGACGCGCTCTACCGCAGCAACCAGGTCGAGCTGGCGGTCGGCGACCTGCGGGTCCGGGTCCCGCGGTGGTTCTTCCGCGACCTCGCGGTGCTGGAGGACGACCTCCTGGCCGACGCGGACGGGCTGCGCAACCGGCGCAGCGGGCTGCGGCTGCGGGTGGCGCGCGGGGCGGCCGGCGCGGTGCGGGTCGGCGACCTCGAGTACCGGGTGACGGGCGGCGTGGTCGACCTCGGCCTGTTCGCGCGGCAGCCGCGGCTCTGGGTCGGCAACCCGTCGCTGGTCGCGTTCGCCCCGTGCAAGCCGGGCTGGGACCTGCCCCTGCGCGGCGTCTCGGACCAGGTCCGCCTGCCGGCGGAGCCGCCGAGCCTGGCCGCGGTCGAGCTGCCGGTCGACCGGCTCGCGGAGGACGACCGGTTGCGCGAGGTCCACCAGCGCTGCGCGTCGGCCCTGCTCGCGCCCGGCGCCGAGGCCGAGGGGGCGGTCGAGGCGCTGGCCGGGGAGCTGGCCCACGCCGAGCCGAGGTGGGCCGCCGTGATCCGGCGACGCCTCGAGGCCCTCGCCTACCGCGGCGAGGACGCCGTCCGCGCCAGCGCCTACCGGGTCCTGCTGCTCGACGAGCCGACCGTCGACTACGACCAGGCCTTCCCCGCGTTCGTCGAGTCCGGCCTGCCGTTCCTGGACGAGGCCAGCATCGGCGCGATCGCGCGGGCGCGCCACGGCGAGCGCCGCCTGCAGTCGTTGCGGCGGCGGCTCGACAGCTACCGGACCCGGCTCGCCTGGCCCGGGTCGGCCGAGCGGCGCGCCCAGTTCGTCGCCATCTTCCGGCTGCTGGCCAAGTACGCCCGGCAGAACCGCGACTACCACGCCGCCGTCGAGGCGGAGCTGGCCTGCTGGGCGGTGTTCCGCGACGACCCGGAGCTGGCGCGCGCCGCCGAGGGGCAGCTGGACGCCCTGAGCGCGTGGTACGAGGAGACGATCGCGAGCGACCGCACCGGGCCCGCCCGAGACCTGCCGCCCGACGCGCTCGTGCTCGAGCCCGGGATCTCCCCCGGCGAGGTCGACCGGTTGCGGGCGCTGCTGTCGGACCGGACGTTCGTCGCCCGGTCGGTCGCGAGCCTGTTCGGCGACGAGCGGTTCGACTGGTCGCGGGTCGCGCCCGAGGGCGCCTGGGTGTCGAGCGTCCTGTCGCGCCCGCCGCTGCGGCTGTACCGGCTCGGCCTGAGCATGGCGGACGGCCGGCACCACGACCTGCTGCTGGTCGTCGGCGACGCGCTCCGACAGGCAACGGCGAAGGACACCGTGCTGTGGCTGACCGTGTTGTCGGGCCACGCGTCGGGCGCGCCGGTGGTGCCCCGCGTCGGCAGCTGGCGCCGGGACCTCGGGGCGATGGCCGTGGCCTGGGTCAGCGACCTCTCGGCCTGGGATCGCACCCGCCTGCTCGCCTGCCAGCAGGACGTCCGCGACGGCCTGGCCAAGCGCTGGGCCTGGCGCAAGCTGCTCGTGCGGGCGATGGCGGCGTACTTCCGCGCCTGGCACCTGAGCGGCGGGCGGGTCGTCCCGGGCGCGGTCACGCCGGCGAACGTGGCGGTGCCCGACGCGGACTTCCGCGAGGCCGCGACGATCCTGTCCCTCGCCGGCTGGCGAGCGTGCGACGGGCCGTTGCCGCTCGTCGCGGCGCTCTACCGCGGCTTCTACCGCTCGACCGTGGCCCACTACCCGCAGAGCCGCGACGCGCTGCAGGTGGCGTGGATCTTCGACGCCTGCCTCGAGGCGCTCGGCGAGGAGCAGGGCGCCCGCTTCCTCGACGGCCTGTGGTCATCGCTCGCCACGGCCGACGGCGCCGACGCGGGCGTGCTCCGCGGCGCCCTCGCCGACTACCGCGAGGCGCTGCGCGAGCGACCCCACGTCCCCCTGCCGGTGCTCTGCGCCGTGCAGCGGTTCCACGACTGGGAGCGGGTGAACCCCATGGCCAGCGACGAGGCGCGGGAGGAGACGGTCGTGCAGATGCTCCACCTGTACCGTCTCGACCGGTTCCACGGGGCGTTCCGCTACACCCTCTACCAGCGGACCTACTTCGCCCGCGCCGGCCGCGAGGTCGGCGAGGCCTTCGACCGTTTCGTGGGTCGTGCGCTGCAGTCGCCCGCCGGCCGGCGCGGGCAGCTGGGCGAGCTGTCCGAGCTGCAGCGGCTGCTCGTGCGGCCGGCCGACCGCGACGTGTTCAGCCGCATGGTGTTCCCCCAGGCGCGCAGGAAGCAGCGGCTCGAGATCGTGGAGATGGGCGGGACGGACGAGCGCCGGACGGTGGTGCGCTCGGAGATCCGCGACGACGGCGGCAGGGCCTTCGTGGTGCGGGAGCCGGTCGCGGCCGCGGAGGTCGGGCAGCTGTATCGCCTCATCGCCGAGACGGACTACCCCGGGCACATCACCGAGCACGACCGGCACCTCGTCGTGGCCGACCTCGAGGAGCGGGTCGTGGGCGGGCTGTGCTACCGCTGGCGCGAGCCCGACTCGGTCCGCGTCGACGGGATCGTCATCGCCGGGGCGCTGGCGAACCGCGGGCTCGGCGGCGGCCTGCTCGAGGACTTCTGCGTCCGCATGGGGGCGCTCGGCGTGCGGTCGGTCACGACCAACTTCTTCCTGGGTCAGCTCTTCTCGAAGCACGGGTTCGAGGTGAACCAGCGCTGGGGCGGGCTGGTCCGGTTCCTCGGCCAGCCCGACGAGCCGCCGGACGACGCCCCCGGCGAGTGAGCGCGGCCCCTCGGCCCGGGCCGCCGGCGGCTCGTGGCCCGCGGCCAGGCTGGCGGCGGGGAGGGCCGCCGGGTTGCCGCCGCTGGTACACTTGCATCGGGAGGGACCAGTGCCCAGCTACCTCGACCTCAAGGTGACGCTGCAGGGGAGCAAGCCGCCGGTGTGGAGACGGATGCTGTTCTCGGGCGCGGCCACGTTCGAGGACCTCCACCTGGCCATCCAGGGGACGTTCAACTGGGACGACGACCACCGCCACCTGTTCCGCGCCGACGGCCGCGACGGGACGCCGTTCGCCGGGCCCGGCGACGGCCGGCCGGGCCGCCGCCCGGAGCTCGCCGACGAGCAGCTGGTGAGGTTGGACGCGTTCTTCGGCGCGCCCGCCGGCGGGACCTCCTGCGTCTACGTCTACGACCCCGGCAACGACTGGCGGCACCGGGTCCGGTTGATGGGCACGGTGACCGAGGACGAGCGATACGCCTGGAGGCTGGTGGGTCAGTCCCGCGCCCGGCCGCCGGGGGAGTGAGGCGGGCGCCCCGGGCCGACCGCCCGGTCGCACGTCTCGACCGGCCGGGAGGTCCCGCCGGGGTCCTCGAGGGAACCGACCTCCTCACAGCCGAGTCAACCTCTGTGGAACGCGTCGGAGCGTGGTCGTGGACGATGGCCGCGCGGGGTCCGGGTCGAGGTCCAGGTCCAGGTCCACGTCCAGGTCCACGTCCACGTCGACGTTGGGCCGCGAGCAACCGCTGCGATGGACGTCTCGACCGGCCGGGAGGATCCCGCTAGAATCGGCCCGGGAGGGCGCAGTGCCCAGGTACTTCGACTTCAAGGTCACCTTGAAGGACATCCGGCCGGCGATCTGGCGGCGTTTCCTGCTGCCGACCGGGGCCTCGTTCGACGAGCTGCACGAGGCGATCCAGCGGAGCTTCGGCTGGGACGCCTGCCACCTGCACCGGTTCACGACCTCCGGCCGCGATCACACGGTCATCGCCGTCGCCGAGGACGCCCAGCTCGACGGAGGGCCGCGGTCGCCCGACGAGCGGCAGGTGCAGCTGAGCGAGTTCTTCGGCGTCGGCCCGACCGGCAAGAGGTCCTGCCTCTACACCTACGACTTCGGCGACAACTGGCGGCACGAGGTCAAGCTGCAGCAGGTCGTGACCAGCGACGAGCGGTTCGTGCGGCGGCTCCTCGGCGGGGAGCGCGCCGCCCCGCCCGAGGACTGCGGCGGCGTCGGTGGCTACTACCGGCTGGTGGAGCTGGTCGAGATCGGCACCGACCCGTGGGAAGAGGACGTGGACGAGGTGCGCGACCTCATCGGCGACTGGCGGCCGGACCTGTTCGACCTGGCCCGGACGCGGGCCGGCTTCGACCGGTGAGCCTCTCACCGGCCCGCCTCGGGCGGCGCGACGGGCCCCGCCCCGTCCGCGGGGGAGGGGGCGGGCCGTGAGCGCCCGGCGGTGGCCGGCCCTGGCGCG
>CAYTJW010000350.1:0-5818 GCA_964438135.1 uncultured Thermoanaerobaculia bacterium | reverse complement strand
GCCTTCGCGGTCGCCCTCGCGGCGGCGGACGGCTCGGGCGACCCGGCGGCACGGGCAGCCGTGCTGCGGGCCATGGGCGACGCGGCGTTCGAGGCGGACCGGTTCCCGGACTCCGAGCGCGCGTTCCGCCAGACGGCCGCCGTCGAGGCCGGGGTCTTCGGGCCGAGCCTGCGCCTGGCCCTCAGCCAGTGGGACCTGGGGTGGGTCCTCCTCCGCCGCGGCGACCTCGCCGCCGCCGCCGCCCTGGGCGAGCGCTCCCTCGCCCAGCGACGGCGTCTCGCGCCGGGCAGTCTCGCCGCCGCCTCCTCGCTCGACCTGCTCGGCAACGTCCACGAGTCCGCCGGCGCGCTGGAGGGAGCGGACCGGGCCTTCGCCGCCGCCCTGGCGATCCGCGAGAGGCTCCTGCCCGACAGCCTGGTCGTCGCCCGGAACCTCAACAACGCCGCCGCGGTGGCGCGTGGCCGGGGCGACCTGGACCGGGCCGCAGCCGCCATGCGCCGGGCCCTGGCCATCGCCGAGCGGCTCGCCCCGGGCAGCCTCTTCGCCGCCAGCGCTCTCAACAACCTGGGGATCCTGGCCCTGCAGCGCGGCAACCCCGCCCTGGCCGCGGACCTCTACCGCCGCTCCCTGGCCCTCAAGCAGGACCTCGCCCCGGACAGCCTCGCCGTCGCCGCCAGCCTGTCCAGCCTGGCCAACGTCGAGCTCGCCGCCGGCGACCTCGAGCAGGCCGGGGTCCACCTCGAGGCGGCGCACGCGATCACCCGGCGGCTCGCCCCCGACAGCATGGAGGCGTCCCGGGTCCTGCGCGGCCTGGCCGCCCTCGCCGCGGCGAGGGGTGACGCCGCGGCAGCCGAGCGCCTGCTGCGGCAGGCGTTGGCCACGTGCACGGCGCTGGCGCCGCGTGGTCTGGAGACAGTCGACACCCTGCAGCAGCTGACCGCCCTGCACCTCGAGCGCGGCGCCGCCGTCGCGGCCGAGCCGCTCGCCCGGCGCGCCTGCGCGATCGTCGACCAGGTCATCCCGGGGAGCGCCGAGGCCGCCGAGTCCTGGCACGCGCTGGGCGCCGTCCTGACGGCGCGAGGACAGCACGCCGGTGCGCTCGACGCCTACCGGCGGGCGGTCGAGGCGCTCGAGGCCCAGGCCGGCCGACTGGGCGGGACCGACGAGGACGTCACCCGCTTCCGGGCCCGCTCCCACGACCTCTACCGCGAGTACGTCGACCTCCTCGTCGCGACCGGGCGGCCGCGAGAGGCTCTCGCGCTCGGCGAGAGAGGCCGGGCACGGGTCTTCCTGGCGATGCTGGCCGAGCGAGACCTCGGCTTCGGGGCCGACCTCCCGGCCGATCTCGAGCAGGCCCGCCGCCTGGCCGAGTGGGAGGTCGACCGGGCCCTGGAGGCCATCGCCGCCGCGCCACCGGGCGACACCGCCGCAGTCGCCGAGGCGGTCGCCCGGCGCCAGGCCGCCAGGGAGAGGCTGGCGGAGATCCGCATCGCCGTCGGCCGGGCCTCGCCGCGGCTGGCGGCGCTGCGCTACCCGCAACCCCTCGACCTGGCGGGCGCCCAGGATGCCCTCGACCCGGGCACGGTCGCCCTGTCGTACAGCGTCGGCGCCGAGCGCAGCCACCTGTTCGTGCTGGCCGCCGACGGCACCTTCGCCGCCCTGCCCCTGCCCGTCGGACAGGAGGCGCTCGGCGCCGCGGTGGAGCGGTTCCGCCGCCTGATCACGCGCGACGCCCACGCCAGCCCATCCGCGCAACCCCTGGTCGCGACCGGCCGCGAGCTGTACGAAACCCTGGTCCGACCGGCCGAGCCGTGGCTCGGGCCCGCCCGCCGGGTTCTCGTCCTGCCCGACGGGCCGCTGCACGCGCTGCCCTTCGCGGCCCTGGTGCGCGCCACCCCCGCGGGCGCCGGCGATGGCCGGCCCTGGCGTTACCTGGTCGAGTGGAAGCCGCTGCACACCGCCCTGTCGCTGACCGTGTTCGCCGAGGGGAGGCAGCTCCGGGCCCGGCGCTCGCCCGACCAGGAGCCGCGCACCGTCGCCGTGCTCGCCGCCCCCGTCTACCCGGCCTCGCCTCCTGGCCGGTCCGGCGGCGACGACGGCGCACTCGCCCTGCCCGCCGGGTTGAATGGGAGGGACCTCCGCCCCCTGCCGGCGAGCGCGCAGGAGGCCGCCTGGGTGGCGGCCGAGCTCTCCGCCCCTGTCACCAGCATCTTCCTGGGCGCCGACGCGACCGAGGAGCGTGCCAAGGCTTTGGGGCGCGAGACACGGGTCGTCCACTTCGCCTGCCACGCCCTCCTCGAGGAGCGATTCCCGCTCGACTCGGGCCTCGCCCTGACCATCCCCGCCACGCGCGGGCCAGGCGCCGACAACGGCCTGCTGCAGGCCTGGGAGGTGCTCGAGCGGGTGCGCGTCGACGCCGACCTGGTGACGCTGTCGGCGTGCCAGACCGCGCTCGGCCAGGACGCCGGCGGCGAGGGCCTGATCGGGTTGGCCCGCGCCTTCCAGTACGCCGGCGCTCGCACCGTCCTCGCCTCGCTGTGGAGCGTCGCGGACGAGTCCACCGCCCACTTCATGCGACTCTTCTATCGCGGTATCGCGCAGGGTCGGACCACGGACGAGGCGCTGCGGGCTGCCCAGCTCGGCTTCATCCGCGGGTCGACCGGCGACCCGTCGCTCGCCGGGGCGGGCGCCGGGCTCGACACCGAGCGACCCTTCGCGTGGGCCGCGTTCCAGCTCGTCGGCGACTGGCAGTGACCGACCTGGTGACGCGGGCGCGCCGCGGCTCACCCCGCCGTCGCCTTGTCCTCGAGTGCGGCCCAGCGCGCGTACAGGGCGTCGAGCCGCGCCCGAGCCTCCTGCTCGTCGAGGAAGGCGCGGTGGGCGCCGGATGAGTCCGAGGCCACGGCCGGGTCGGCGAGGCGGGCGCGGGCCGCCGCGAGCTCCGCCTCGGCGGCGAGGATCGCCTCCTCCATGCCGGCGAGCTCCCTCTGCTCCGCCCAGGTCAGACCGGCGCGCGGTCGCCGCGGCGGCCGCTCCCGTCTCGCCGGCCGCGGCTCGGCCGCCGGCCTCCCCGCCCCGGCCGCGGTCTCCAGCCACTGCTCGACGTCGGCGCAGAAGGCGGTGCCACCCTGGCCGTCGAGGCCCAGCAGGAGGGTGGCGACGCCGTCGAGCAGGACCCGGTCGTGGGTCACCAGGACCAGGGCGCCGGGGAAGTCGAGCAGGCTCTCCTCGAGCACCTCCAGGGTCGGGATGTCGAGGTCGTTGGTCGGCTCGTCGAGCAGCAGCAGGTCCGCCGGCTCGAGCATCAGGCGGGCGACGTGCACCCGCGCCTGCTCGCCGCCCGACAGCTCGCCGAGGGGCAGGTCGAGCTGGTCGACGCGGAACTGGAAGCGCTTGGCCCAGGTGACGACGTGGATCGCCCGGTCGCGGTAGACGACCGCGTCGGCGGCGCCGCCGAGCGCCCGCCGCAGCGGCGTCCGCGGGTCCAGCTGCTCGCGCTGCTGGTCGAAGTAGACGGTGCGCAGGTGCTCGGCCCGGCGCAGCCAGCCCGCCTCCGCCTCGAGCTCGCCCGCCAGCACCCTGAGCAGGGTGCTCTTGCCGCTGCCGTTGGCGCCGACCACGCCCAGGCGCGAGCCGGGCTGGAGGATCAGGTCGAGGCCGGCGAACAGGCGCCGGCCGCCGGCGCTGGCGGCGACGCCGGAGGCGACCAGCAGGCGCCGGGTCTTGCGCCCGGTGCCGGCGATCTCGATGCCGGCGCGCGGCCCCGGCTCCTGGCCGCGGAGCTCGGCCAGCTCGGCCTGCAGCCGCTCCGCCTCGCGGATCCTCCCCTGCGCCTTGGCGGTGCGCGCCTTGGGGCCACGGGAGAGCCACTCCAGCTCGCGCCGCACCCGGTTGGCGAGGGCGTCGCGGTGCTGGGCGCGGCCGGCGAGCAGCTGCTCGCGCTTCTCGAGGAAGACCCTGTAGCTGCCCTCCACCGCCAGGGCGCCGCCCGGGTGGCGCGGGTCGAGCTCGAGCACGCGGCCCGCCACGCGCTCCAGGAAGGCGCGGTCGTGGCTGACCACGACGCAGGCGAAGCGGCCCGCCAGCAGCAGCCGCTCCAGCCACAGGATGCCCTCGAGGTCGAGGTGGTTGGTCGGCTCGTCGAGCAGCAGCAGCTCGGGGTCCGAGGCCAGGGCGACGGCGATCGCCAGCCGCTTCTGCCAGCCGCCGGAGAGCTCGCCGACCCGCTGCCCGGGGTCGGTGAGGCCGGCCTGGCCGAGGGCGACGCTCGCCCGCACCCTGCGGGCGGTCTCATCGGCGCCGAGCTCCTCGCCCGCGGCCGCCGCCGCCCGCTCGACCAGGCCGCCGACCGTCGCCTCCCCCTCGAGCGCGTTCTCCTGCGGGCACAGGGCCAGGCGCAGCTGCCGGCGCCGGTGGACGCCGCCCGCCTCCGGCTCCTCTTCGCCCGCCAGCACCCTGAGCAGGGTCGTCTTGCCGCTGCCGTTGGCGCCGATGACGCCGATGCGGTCGCCGTCGCCGACGGTCAGGCAGAGGCCCTCGAACAGCGTCCGGGCGCCGTGCGTGACGCAGAGGTCGCGAGCGTTGAGCAGCACCGCCATGGCCGAGCCGCGGGGCGGGCGAGCGCGCACCCCGGCGGCGCACAGTATAGGGAACACCGGGCCTCGATCCGCGCTACCATCTCTGTGCAGGCCACGGGAGGACACCATGCGTCGTTCGTGCTGCGCAGCGTGGGTCGCGGTCGGATTGCTGGCGGCCGCCAGCGCCGCCGCCCAGACCGCCATCACCTGGGACACCGGCGCCACCGACTGGCGGGGCCAGAACGGGCGCGCCCTCACCTTCGTCTGCCCCGCCGGCGGCCCGGCCGCGCCGCGGCTGTGGGGCAGCGACCTCTACACCGACGACTCGTCGATCTGCGGCGCCGCCGCCCACGCCGGCGTGATCACCCGCTCCGACGGCGGCACGGTGACGATCGAGATCCGGCCCGGCGCCCCCGCCTACTCAGCCTCGACCCGCCACGGCGTGGCGAGCGGCGACTGGGGCGCCTACGACGGCAGCTTCGCCGTCGTCGGCGGCCGGGCGGCCGGCGCCGGCGACCCCCGCCAGGCGACCTGGACCACCACGGCCACCGCCCTGCGCGGCCGCAACGGCGAGCGCTTCGCCTTCGCCTGCCCGGGCGGCGGCACGGCCCCGGGCCCGGTCTGGGGCACCGACCTCTACACCGACGACTCCTCGCTCTGCGCGGCCGCGGTCCACGCCGGGCTGATCGGCGCGGCTGCGGGCGGCACCGTCACCGTCGAGGTCCGCCCCGGGGCGGCGTCCTACCGCGGCAGCGCCCGCAACGGCGTCACCAGCCAGGACTACGGCCAGTTCGCGGGCAGCTTCGCCGTCGTCAAGGGCAGCGACCCGGCGGCGGCCACCGGGACCGTGGTCAGGGCCGACTGGGGGACCACGGCCGCCGCCTACCGCGGCCGCAACGGCGTGCGGGTGACCTTCTCCTGCCCGCCCGGCGGCGCGCCCGGGTCGGTGTGGGGCACCGACCTCTACACCGACGACTCGTCGGTCTGCACCGCCGCCGCCCACGCCGGCGTCATCACCGCCGCCAAGGGCGGCACGGTGACGGTCGAGGTTCGCCCGGGCGCCCCGTCCTACGTCGGCACCAGCCGCAACGGCGTCGACAGCCGGGACTACGGCGCCTGGTCGGGCAGCTTCGCGCTCGTCCCGCCCCGCTGAGGGGCCGGCGAGGGGGAGGCGCCGCGGTCGAGGACCGCCGGCGGCGCACCGGCCGGGAGCGCCCGCTCGAGGAGGGTCGGGCGGGCCT
>CAYTJW010000349.1:0-5858 GCA_964438135.1 uncultured Thermoanaerobaculia bacterium | reverse complement strand
GGCCAGCCGCCGCGCGGCGTCGACCAGGGCGCGGGGCTGCCCCTGGCGAACCAGCGCCTCGAGCGGGTCTTCCTCGGCTGCGACCCCCGCCAGCAGGGCCCGCACCGCGCGCCCGCCGCCGGCCAGCAGCAGGGCCAGCCGGTGGCGCGCCGCAGGGGCATGGTGACTCACGTCACCGACCGACCCGGGGCCTTCACCGCTCACCGCGTCACCTCGCCACTTCAGGGTATACTCCTGCCATGGAGTTCCGCATCCTGGGGAGCTTCGGCGGCGACAGCCCCCACTGCCGCATGACCTCCTTCCTGATCGCCGGCAGCGTCGCCGTGGACGCCGGCGCCATCACCCGGGCCCTCGACGTCGTCGAGCAGCGGGCGATCCGCCACGTCCTCATCACCCACAGCCACATGGACCACACCGCCACCCTGCCGTTCCTGGTCGAGAACACCTTCGGCTCGACCAGCGGCCCGGTCTCCTTCTACGCCACCCGCCGGACCCTGGCCACCGTCCGGCGTCACCTGTTCAACAACGACACGTGGCCCGACTTCACCCGCCTGCCGACCCAGCTCTCGCCCTCGGTCCGGTTCGTCGAGATCGAGCCCCACCGGCCGTTCGTCATCACTGACCTGGCCGGCGGCGACCTCGAGGTGACCGCCCTGCCGGTCAACCACCTGGTCCCGACCACCGGGCTCCTCCTCCGCCAGGGCTCGACCAGCGTCCTGTTCACCTCCGACACCGGCCCGACCGAGGAGGTCTGGACGGTCGCCAACCGCACCCCGGACCTCGCCGCCTGCATCACCGAGTGCTCGTTCCCGAACCGCCTGCAGCACGTCGCCGACGCCAGCCTCCACCTGACGCCGAGGTCGCTCGGGCGCGAGCTCGCCAAGCTCGAGTGTGCCGCGCCGGTGTACCTGTATCACCTCAAGCCCCCGTACCTCGACGAGCTGCGCCCGGAGCTCGCGGGGGCCGACCTGCCGCGCCCGGCGACCGAGCTCGAGCAGGACCGCACCTACCAGCTCTGACCCGGGCGCACGCCGCCCGCCCGGACCCGTTCAGGTCCCCAGGCTGCCGGCGAGAGCCTGGATCCGGCCCTGGGTCTCGGCGCTGAACCAGCTGTCGAGGAACGAGCCCGCGCAGCCCTCGCGCGGCTGCTCCATCTCGAGCCACGCCCGCTCGTGGAGGAAGCGCTTGGCCTCGCGGTAGGCCTGCACCGGTCGGGTGAGCAGGGTCCGCAGCGACCGCTCCACCACCGCGTCGAGCCGCCCCGGCGCCGCGACCTCGTGCACCAGCCCCATCTCCCGAGCCCGTTCGGCGCTGTAGCCGTCGCCGCCGAGGACCAGCTGGTCGACCACGCCGGGCGCCAGCCGCGCCTCCAGCATGCGAACGCACTCGTGCGGCACCGGCACCCCCAGGTTGACCTCCGACTGGCCGAGGCGGGCCGGCCCGGCCGCCATCAGCCGCAGGTCGCAGGCCATGGCCAGCAGGCAGCCGCCGGCGATGGCGTGGCCCGCGATCGCCGCCACCGTCCCGCCCGGATAGGAGAAGAGCTCGAGCACGAGCTGGTTGAAGCGCCCCAGGAACTCCCGCACCAGGGGCCGACCCGCCGTCGCCAGCAGCTTCAGGTCCCAACCGGGGCAGAACACGGTGGGGTGGGCCGAAGCGAGAACGAACGGCGCCCCGCCCTCCCCCTTGAGCCGCGCCAGGGCCGCGCGGAGCGCGTCCATCAGCGGCAGGTCGAGAGCGTTGGCGCCGGCGTCCATGACCACCCGACACGCGCCGCGCTCCTCTTCCACCCGCACCAGCTCGCCCGCCATGCTCACCCCCATGTCGCTGCGAACAGCCTATGCAGGCGTCGGTCGCGCGTCAACTCGGGGTGGAAGGTCGCGCCCAGGATCCGGCCCTGCCGCAGCAGCACCGGGTCGTCGCCCCACCGTCCCAGGACCTCGACGCCGGCCCCGACCGCCAGGACGCGCGGCGCGCGGATGAAGACCGCCTCCATCGTCGCCGGCTCCGCCAGCGGCGGCAGGACCGCGATCTCCGCCACCGCCGAGTGGACCTGCCGGCCGTAGGCGTTGCGTCGCACCACCACGTCGAGGGCGCCCAGGCTCTCCTGCGGCGGCTCGACGACGCGGGCGAGCAGGATGACGCCGGCGCAGGTGGCGAGGGTCGGCATGCCGGCCTCGAGGCGCGCGCGCAGGTCGGCGGTCATCCCCTCCGCCGCCAGCAGCCGCAGCATGGTGCTGGACTCGCCGCCGGGCAGGACCAGGGCGTCGACCGCGGCCAGCTCGGCGGCGGTCCGCACCAGCCCGACCCCGACGCCCATCGCCCGCAGCGCCGCGGCGTGGGCGTCGTAGTCCCCCTGCAGGGCCAGCACCCCGCAGCGCACTACCACCCCCGTCGCGACAGCATTTCCTCGGGCGTCAGGCGGCTCACCTCCAGGCCGGCCATGGCCTCGCCCAGGCCCTCCGACAGCTGGGCCAGCCGGGCCGCGTCCTGCCAGTGGGTGACCGCCTCGACGATCGCGCGCGCCCGCCGGGCCGGGTCGGACGACTTGAAGACGCCCGAGCCGACGAACACCGCCTCCGCCCCCAGCATCATGCACAGCGCCGCGTCGGCCGGGATCGCCACGCCACCGGCGGCGAAGTTGGGCACCGGCAGGCGACCGCTCCGCGCCACCTCGCGCACCAGCTCGAACGGGGCCTCGAGGCGCTTGGCCTCCGCCATCAGCTCGTGCTCGTCGAGGATCGTCAGGGTGCGGATCTCGCGCTGCACCGCCCGCAGGTGGCGGACCGCCTCGACGATGTTGCCCGAGCCGGCCTCGCCCTTGGTGCGGATCATCGCCGCACCCTCGCCGATCCGGCGCAGCGCCTCGCCCAGGTTGCGGCAGCCGCACACGAATGGCACCCGGAAGGGCACCTTGTAGACGTGGTTCTCCTCGTCGGCCGGGGTCAGGACCTCGCTCTCGTCGACGAAGTCGACCTCCAGCGCCTCCAGGATCCTCGCCTCGGCCACGTGCCCGATGCGGCACTTGGCCATCACCGGGATGCTGACCGTGCGCTGGATCTCGCGGATCTTCTCCACCGGCGCCATGCGCGCGACGCCGCCCTGGGCGCGGATGTCGGCCGGCACCCTCTCCAGCGCCATCACCGCCGCCGCCCCGGCCTCCTCCGCCAGCTTGGCCTGCTCGGCCGAGGTGACGTCCATGATGACGCCCCCCTTGAGCATCTCGGCCAGGCCGACCTTCACCCTGAAGCTCTCGTCCCCGGTCACCATCTCGCCTCCTCCTCCGGCGGGCGGCTACCGCCCCGCGCCGTGCTCCTCGCCCAGCTCACTCCGCCTCGCTCTCGTCGCTGCCGCCGTTCTCCTCCGGCTCCACCAGCCGCGCCACCGACACCATCCGGTCCCCCTCGTCGAGCCGGATCACGCGCACGCCCTGGGCCGCCCGACCGGTCTGGCGGATGCCGGCGACGTCGAGCCGGATCATCATCCCGCGCTCGCTCACCAGCAGCACCTGGTCGTCCTCGTGGACGTGCCGGATCCCGGCCAGGGCGCCGGTCTTGTCGGTCAAGGTGGCGACCTTGATGCCGAAGCCGCCGCGCTGCTGGAGGCGGAACTCGGCCACCGGCGTCCGCTTGCCGAAGCCCAGCTCGGTCACGCCGAGGATGTCCCCGGCGTCGTTCGGGTCGAAGGTCGCCACCTCCTCCACCCAGTCGCCGCTGCGCAGGTTGATGCCGCGCACGCCGGCGGAGACGCGGCCCATCGGCCGCACGTCCCCCTCCCGGAAGCGGATGCACATGCCGCGGTGGGTGCCGATGAAGACATCGGTCGGCCCCTGCGTGAGGTGCACCTCCAGCAGGTCGTCCCCGTCGACGACGGCGATCGCCCGGATGCCGGTGGAGCGGATGTTGTCGTACTCCTCGAGGCGGGTCCTCTTGACCCGGCCGAGGCGGGTCGCGAACAGCAGGTGGGCCCCCTCCTGGGCGGCGAAGTCCCGCACCGCGACCAGCGCCGCGACCCCCTCGCCCGGCTCGACCGGCAGCAGGTTGACCAGCGCCCGGCCGCGCCCGGACGGCCCCACGTCCGGCAGCTCGAACACCTTGCGGGCGAACACCCGCCCGGTGGTGGTGAAGAACAGCATCGTGGCGTGGGTGGAGGCGACGAACAGCCTCGCCACCACGTCCTCCTCCTTGGTCTCCATGCCCCGCCGGCCGCGGCCGCCGCGGCGCTGCGAGCGGTAGGTGGAGAGCGCGGTGCGCTTGATGTAGCCGCCGCGGGAGACGGTGATCACCATCTCCTCCTCGGCGATCAGGTCCTCGATCGAGATGTCGGTCGTGTCGACCACGATCTCGGTCCGCCGAGCGTCGCCGTAGCGCCCCTTGATCGCCTGGAGCTCGCCGACGATGATGTCCTCCACCATCGCCTCGGACCCCAGCACCGCCTCGAGGTGGGCGATCAGCGCCAGCAGCTCGCGGTGCTCGGCGACGATCTTGTCCCGCTCGAGCGCGGTCAGGCGCTGCAGCCGCATGTCCAGGATCGCCTGCGCCTGCACCTCGGACAGGCCGAACCGCGCCATCAGGCCGGCCCGGGCCTCGGCCGGGTCGGCGGAGGCGCGGATCAGGGCGATGACCTCGTCGAGGTGGTCGAGGGCGATCACGAGCCCCTCGAGGACGTGCGCCCTCTCGCGCGCCCGCTCGAGGTCGAAACGGGTACGGCGGACGACCACCTCCTTGCGGTGGTCGACGAAGTGCTGCAGCAGCTCGCGCAGCGAGAACACCCGCGGCCGGTTGTTGAGGACGCCGAGCAGGATGATGCCGAAGGTCGTCTGCATCGCGGTCTGCTTGTAGAGGTTGTTGAGCACCACCTCCGGCACCGCGTCACGCTTCAGCTCGATGACCAGCCGCATCCCCTCCCGGTCCGACTCGTCGCGCAGGTCGGCGATGCCCTCGATCCTCTTCGCCTGCACCAGGGCGGCGATCTTCTCCACCAGCGACGCCTTGTTCACCTGGTACGGGATCTCGCGCACCACGATCGCGGTCCGCTTGCCCTTCTCCTGGTGCTCGATCACCGCCCGCGCCCGCACCTGGATGATGCCGCGCCCGGTCGAGTAGGCGTCGACGATGCCGCCGCGGCCGTGGATGAAGCCGCCGGTCGGGAAGTCGGGCCCCGGCACCAGCTCCAGGAGCTCGGCCAGCGGGAGGTCGGGGCGCCGGATCACGGCCACGCAGGCGTCGACGATCTCGCCCAGGTTGTGGGGCGGGATGTTGGTCGCCATGCCGACCGCGATGCCCGAGGAGCCGTTGACCAGCAGGTTCGGGAACTGCGCCGGCAGGACCTGCGGCTCGCGCAGCGAGCCGTCGTAGTTCGGGCTCCAGTCGACCGTCTCCTTGTCGATGTCGTCGCCGAGCATCTCCCCGGCCAGCCGGGTCAAGCGGATCTCGGTGTAGCGCATCGCCGCCGGCGCGTCGCCGTCCACCGAGCCGAAGTTGCCCTGGCCGTCGACCAGCAGGTAGCGGAGGGAGAAGTCCTGGGCCATGCGCACCACGGTGTCGTAGATCGCCGTGTCGCCGTGCGGGTGGTACTTGCCCATGACGTCGCCGACGATGCGCGCCGACTTGCGGTACGGCTTGCCGGCCGCGCTGCCGCTCTCCCACATGCCGTAGAGGATGCGGCGGTGGACCGGCTTCAGCCCGTCGCGCACGTCCGGCAGGGCGCGGCCGATGATGACCGACATGGCGTAGTCGAGGTAGGAGCTCTTCAGCTCCTCCTCGATGGCCACGGGCACTCGCTCACCGTGGGGGTTGAGACGCTGCTCGCTCATGGTGGATCACTCGCTGTTCTTCGCTCACTGTTGTCGCTCGCCG
>CAYTJW010000348.1:0-5868 GCA_964438135.1 uncultured Thermoanaerobaculia bacterium | reverse complement strand
GGCAGCTGGCGGCGGGCTGCTGCGGTGGGCGCGGGCGGCCGGGCGGGGCGGCGACCGTGGGCCGGGCGGGGGCGCGCGACCGGTCGGGGTCGGCTTGAAGCGCGTTCGACCGGGTCGGGGCAGCCCGAACGATGTTCGGGCCCCCGGTCTCTCCCGCTCGTCCCCCGAATCGCGTTCGGGCCCTTGCGGGGGCTTGCCGCATCCCGTACAAAGGCGTTCGGGAGCGATCATCCGCGGACCGGCCGCGAGGCCACGACGATGGGAGGCACGACCATGAGCCAGAGCCCGGGGGTGCAGCGATACGTCGAGCAGGCGAAGGAGTACCTGGCGCGCCGCAAGGAGGTCCGCGACCGGGTCCGCGGGCTCCGCTTCGACACCATCGCGGTGCACGGCATGTACACCCTGGAGGAGTGCTTCGACGGTGGCAAGGGCGGGATCATCGAGCCGATGTTCCCCTCCACCTCTCAGGCCTACCGGGACTCGGACGAGATGGAGGCCGCGCTCTCCTACCAGATCCCGACCTGGTGCTACTCCCGGATCCACAACCCGACCACCTACTACCTCGAGGAGACCCTGGCCCTGCTCGAGGCGTACGGCTGCGACTGCGACGCCACGGCGCTGTGCACGGCCTCGGGCATGTCGGCCATCAAGCAGGCGGCGGAGCCCCTGCTGGCCAAGCAGAGGGAGGGCGAGGAGAGCATCAACTTCGTGTCCGCGGCCCAGGTCTACGGCGGCACCTTCCAGCTCTTCAACCTCCGCATGGCCGAGCGCGGCGCCCGGGTGCGGTGGGTGACCGAGCCGTGGCGCATCGAGGCGTGGGAGCCGCTGGTCGACGACAACACCCGCTTCCTCTACGCCGAGATGCCGTCAAACCCGCAGCAGGCGTGCTTCGACGTCCGTGCGGTGGCCGAGCTGGCCCACCGCCACGGCATCCCGCTGCTGGTCGACGGGACCATCGCCACGCCGGCCCTGATGCGGCCCCTCGCGCACGGCGCCGACGTCGTCATCCACTCGCTGTCCAAGACCGGCGGAGCCGGCGGCTGCACCATCGCCGGCGGCATCGTCGCCCGCCACGACCTGGTCAGCCGCCACCTGCCGGACGAGGTCCGGGCGGACTACGCCCTGTGGCTCAAGCTGTGGCCCTTCCGCGACTCCGGGCCGTGCATGTCGGCGCAGTCGGCCTACTACCTGCTCAACGAGATGCGCACCCTGCGCCTGAAGGTGGCGCAGATGTCGCGCAACACCGAGGCGGTGGCCGCCTTCCTCGCCCAGCACCCGAAGGTCGAGCGGGTCGACTACCTCGGCCTGCCCAGCCACCCCCTGCACGGCCTGGCCAGCCGGTACATGCAGCTGGTCGACGACGGCGCGCCCATGTTCGGCCACCTCATGTCGTTCGTGATCAAGGGCTCGGCCGCGGACGCGCGGCGGTTCTTCGACGGCCTCGAGCGGACCTACCGCGCCACCGACCTCGGCCGCATCAAGTCCGTCGCCACCATCCCGGCGATCTCCACCCACCAGCAGCAGGGCGAGGAGGGCCGGAAGCTGGCCGGCATCTCGCTGGCCATGGTGCGGCTGTGCGTCGGTGCCGAGCACCCGGACGACACCATCGCCGACCTCGACCAGGCGCTGGCCAGGATCTGACCCGAGCCGCCCCCGCCCGCCCTCGCTTCGCCCGGCGGGGAGGGCCCCGCTCGAGGACGGCCCCCGTCTCTCCCGGCGTCCCCGTCGCCGCGAGGTGGGGGCGCGCCGCTCAGCTCCTCGCCACCCACAGCGCGGTGAGGTCGTCGGTCGGCGCGGCGTGGCCGCTCGAGAACACCGCCAGCACCAGCGGCAGCGGGTCGGGGTGGCGGGCGGCGGTGCGGGCGAGCGACAGCACGTCCTCGTCGTCGAGGCGGCGGCCGCCGGCGTCGGGGGTGTCGGTGAGGGCGTCGGAGTAGAGGAACAGGAACGAGCCGGGCGCGAAGGGCAGGGTCTGGTCGCGGTAGGCGGCGGCGGCGTCGACGCCCAGCGGCAGGCCCGAGCTGTCGAGCATCTCCAGCCGCTGGCCGCGGCCGAGGACCGGTCGCGGGCTGCCGGCGCCGGCGAAGGTCAGGGTCTGCCCCGGGCCGTCGAGGACGGCGTAGAGCAGGGTCGCGAACTGGTTCGGCGGCAACAGCTCGACCAGGTGCCGGTTGAGACGCCCGAGGAAGGCGGCCGGCGAGGTCGTCTCGGGCGCGGCCTGGCGGATCAGGGCGTGGAGGCGGAAGGTGTTGAGGGCGGCGGCGACGCCGTGGCCGGAGAAGTCGGCCACGAACAGGCCGAGGCGACCGTCGCCGAGCTCGCTCGCGCCCCAGCAGTCGCCCCCCAGCTCGGCCGAGGGCTCGAAGTGGCAGCGGATGTCGAGCCCGCACCGGCGGCCGGCCGCCTGCACCGCGGCGGGGTCGGGCAGGAGGCGGAGCTGCATCTCGCGGGCCAGGGCCAGCTCCTCCTGGACGTGGGCGCGGTAGGCCTCCAGGCTCGAGACCAGGAGGCGGTTCTCGAGGTGGACGCGGGTGCGGGCGATCAGCTCGGGCCCGTTGACCGGCTTGACCACCAGGTCGGTGGCGCCGGCCTGGAAGACCTCCATGCGGCGGTCGAGGGAGTCGAGGCCGGTCTGGACCAGGATCGGCAGGCGGCGGTGGCGGGGGTCGGCGCGGAGGCGCCGGCAGACCTCGAAGCCGTCCAGGTTCGGCATGACGATGTCGAGGATGACGAGGTCCGGGGCGAAGCTCTCGACCCTGGCCAGGGCCTCCTCGCCGTCGCTGGCGAGCTCGACCGAGGCCACGCCGGCCGCGGTCAGGAAGCCGCCGACGAGCTGCCGGGACACGCTCGAGTCGTCCACCACCAGGACCCGGCAGGCGCGCCAGTCGGTGTCGGGGTCCGAGGCCTGTCCGGCCGCCTCGGGCAGGGTCACGCTCCTCACGGCACACCTCCAGCTTGAGGCCCGGCGAGGGCCACGCGCGCCCTCTCAAGCTCGACCTCGGCCGCCTCGAGCAGCGCCGGGGCGTCGTCGAGCCGCCCCTCGCGGGCGGCGTGCTCGAGCGTCTTCGCCGCTTCGGCCAGCGCCGCCAACCCCAGGCTCAGGCAGCTGCCCTTGAGGCTGTGGGCGGTGCGGCGGATGTCGGCGTGTCGGCCCTCGGCCATCGCCCGCCGGGCCTCGCCGAGCTGCGCCGGCGCCTCGGCCAGGAACGCCGCGACCAGCTGCGGCACCACGGCGGCGGCGGTCGGCCCGAGGCTCTCCCACAGCTCGGCGACCGCGGCCCGGTCGAGGACCGGCGGCGACGGGGTCGCGGTCTCCGGGGCGGCCGCCGGAGCCGGCGGCGCGGCGGCGAGGCGGGTCGAGAGGGGTCGCGCGCGGCTCAGGGCCGCGACCAGCTCGGCGACCCGGATCGGCTTGCCGACATAGTCGTCCATGCCGGCCTCGCGGCACCGCTCGCGGTCCTCGGTGAAGGCGCCGGCGGTCATGGCGACGACCCACGGCTGGCGCTCGGGCGGGAGGCCGGCCCGGATCCGGCGGGTGGCCTCGAGCCCGTCCAGCTCCGGCATCTGCACGTCCATCAGCACCAGGTCGTAGGGCTGGCGCCGGAGGGCGGCCACCGCCTCGAGGCCGTTGCCGGCCAGGTCGGCGACGTAGCCGAGGCGCTCGAGCATCACCAGGGCCACTCGCTGGTTGGTGGGGTTGTCCTCGGCCACCAGGATCCGGAGCGGCCGGCGTGCCGCCGTGGTCGCGTCGAGGCGGGCCGAGCTCGCGGCCGGCGCGGCGGCGGCCGTCGGGGCCGCGGCGTGTCCCCCCGCCAGCAGCCCGGCCAGGGCGTCGCACAGCTGCGACGGCTTGACCGGCCTGGACAGCAGGGCGCCGAAGTGGCGCACCCGGGGGTCGGCCGGACGGCTGCCGAGCGAGCTCACCAGGACCAGCGGCAGGTCGGCGCCGCACCCCTGGCGGCGGATGGCCTCGGCCAGCTGGAGGCCGTCCATCCCGGGCATCTCGAGGTCGAGGATGGCGGCGTCGAAGGTCGCGCCGCCCGCGAGCAGCTCGAGTGCCTCCTCCCCGGAGCTCACCGCCACCGGCTCGAGTCGCCACGACAGCGCCTGGCGGCACAGGACCGTGCGACCGGCGGCGTGGTCGTCGACGATCAGCAGGCGGGCGCCCGGGGGGAACGGCCGCGGCGTCGCCGCCGGGTCGACGGGGGCGACCCGGAGGGCCAGGCTGAGGTGGAAGGTGGAGCCGCGGCCCACCTCGCTCTCCGCCCACAGCCGGCCGCCCATGGCCCGCGCCAGGCGCTCGCTGATGGCGAGACCGAGGCCGGTGCCGCCGTAGCGCCGGGTGGTCGTGGCGTCGACCTGGCTGAAGGACTGGAACAGGCGGGCCATGCGGTCGGCCGGGATGCCGATGCCGGTGTCGGCGACCGCGACCTCGAGGGTCACCGCCCCGGTGGCCTCGGCCGGGCGGGAGCGCACCGACACCACGACCTCGCCCCGGTCGGTGAACTTGATCGCGTTGCCGATCAGGTTGACCAGGACCTGGCCGAGGCGGGTGGCGTCGCCGACGACCCGGCACGGCGTGCCGCACTCGAGCACGCAGCCGAGCCCGAGGCCCTTCCTGGCCGCCTCCGGGGCGACGATGTCGAGGGCCGACTCGACGCAGTGGCGGGGGTCGAACGGCGCCTCCTCGAGCTCCAGGCGGCCGGCCTCGATCTTGGAGAAGTCGAGGATGTCGTTGATCACCGACAGCAGGGCGTTGCCGCTGGTGCGGATGGTGTCGACGAAGCCGCGCTGCTCGGGCTCGAGCGGCGTGTCCTGGAGGACGCTGGTCAGGCCGATGATGGCGTTGAGCGGCGTCCGGATCTCGTGGCTCATGGTGGCGAGAAACGCGCTCTTGGCCTGGTTGGCCAGCTCGGCCTCGTCCCGGGCCCGCTTCAGCTCCTCCTCGGCGCGCCGCAGCTCGGTGATGTCGCGGATCGACTCGATCGCGCCGACGACGGCGCCTGTCGAGTCGCGCAGGGCGGAGGCGAAGCCGACCAGGATGATGCCGCTCTCGCCCAGCTCGGGAATGAAGGCCTCGGCCGACAGGATCCCGTCCCGCTGCTGGACGTGGCGGTACGAGCCCTCGAGCTCCTCGGGCGGGGCGAAGACCAGGTCGATGAGGATGGGGCGGCGTTGGCCGTAGAACGGGATGGCGTACTCGTGGTCCCCCTTGCCCAGCATCTGCGAGGCCGGGACGCCGGTGATCGCCTCCATGGCCCGGTTCCAGGCCGTGACCCGGCCGGCGCGGTCGACGACCATGGTGGCCAGGGGCAGGAAGTCGATGACGTCGCCCAGCCGGCGCTCCGACTCCCGCAGGGCGTGCTCGGCCAGCTTGCGGTCGCCGGTGTCCTCCAGGGTGCCCTCGAGGAACAGCGCCTGTCCGTCCTCGTCCCGCACCAGGTGGGCGCTGAGGGTGACCTCCACCAGACGGTCGTCGCCCCCGCGCAGGCAGGTCTCGAAGCCGGTCACCGGCCCGCGCGAGACGTGGTCGAGGAGTCGATCCCGGTCGGCCGGGTTGCGGTAGAGGTTGCGCAGGCCGACGCGGTTCATGTCCGCGATCGAGGCGAAGGCCAGGGCCCGGAGCAGGGCGGGGTTGGCCTCGAGGACGACGCCGCTGGGCGAGGTCCGGAAGATGCCGATCAGGGCCCGGCTGATCAGGTCGCGGAAGGTCTGCTCGGAGCTCGCCCTCGAGTCGGAGCCCGGCGGGGGGGCGGGCGGGCTCACGTCGCCGGCTCTCCCGCTGCCAACGGCCTCTCGCCCTGGCCCCGGCGGAGGGCCATGCAACCTCCCCAGGGTGTCGCTGCGCGGCCGATGCCCCAGCTGTCC
>CAYTJW010000347.1:0-5878 GCA_964438135.1 uncultured Thermoanaerobaculia bacterium | reverse complement strand
GGGTCGCGCCCGCCGCCTGCCGGCCGGGCCGCCCCGAGCCATAGGAGGCCACCCATGGGCCACCCGCCCCAGTCCAACGCCCGCGCCCGCGGCCACCGCGCCGCCCGGGCGCTCCTCCCCGCGGCCCTCGCCCTCGCCTTCCTCGGCGGGTGCGGCAAGGAGAAGCCGCAGGCGGCTGCGGCCCCGCAGCCGGTCGAGGTCACGACCGTCACCGTCGCGCCGCACGACGCGCCGGTGACCGTCGAGTTCGTGGCCCAGACCCAGAGCTCGCGCCAGGTCAACATCCAGGCGCGGGTGAGCGGCTTCCTGGAGAGGCGCGTCTACACCGAGGGCGCCATGGTGCGGGAGGGCCAGACCCTGTTCCTGATGGACCAGCGGCCCTTCCAGGTCCAGGTCGACGCGGCCGCGGCCGAGCTCGCCAAGCAGCAGGCGAACCTCGAGGTGGCGCGCGCCAACCTCGAGCGGACGCGGCCGCTGACCGCCCAGAACGCGCTGTCGCAGAAGGACCTCGACGACGCCACCGGGCAGTTCCACGCGGCCGACGCGGCGGTCGAGGGCGCCAAGGCGAAGCTCGAGTCGGCCAAGCTCGACCTCTCCTACTGCACCATCGTCTCGCCCGTGTCCGGCATCACCGACGCCGCGGCACAGCAGGAGGGCGCCTACATCAGCCCGTCCAACAGCCTCCTCACCACGGTGGCGGTGCTGTCGCCGATGTGGGTCAACTTCAGCATCTCCGAGAACGAGATGCAGGGCTTTCGCGACCAGGTGGCGCAGGGCACGCTGCGGCCGCCGGCCAACGGCGAGTACGAGGTCGAGGTGGTCCTCCCCGACGGCTCGCTCTTCCCCCACACCGGCCGCATCACCTTCGCCTCGCCGTCCTACAACGCCCAGACCGGGACCTTCATGCTGCGCGCCAGCGTCGCCAACCCGGACGGCCTGCTGCGGCCGAACCAGTACGTGCGCGCCCGCCTCAAGGGCGCGGTGCGCCCCAACGCCACCCTCATCCCGCAGCGCGCGGTGCAGCAGGGCGCCGAGGGCCACTTCGCGTGGGTCGTGGGTCAGGGCAACACGGCCGAGCGACGGCCGGTCACGGTCGGCACCTGGCAGGGCGACGAGTGGTTCATCTCCGAGGGCCTCGAGGCCGGCGACCAGGTGGTCGTGGACGGGGGCCTGACCCTGCGTCCCGGGGCCCCGCTGGCGCCGAAACCGGCGGCGGCGGAAGCGGCGCGATGACGGCCCCGGCCGGTCCGGGGTCGCGGCAGGAACCGGCTCGAGGGTAGGCGCGGGGGGGCGGAGCATGTTCTCGAAGTTCTTCATCGAGCGGCCGATCTTCGCGTCGGTCATTTCGATCATCATCTGCCTGGCCGGCGTCATCGCCATGCAGGGCCTGCCGGTCGAGCAGTACCCGTCCATCACGCCGGTGCAGGTGACCGTCACCGCCACCTACCCCGGCGCCGACTCCAAGACCCTCGCCGACTCGGTGGCGGCGCCGATCGAGGCCCAGATCAACGGCGTCGACAACCTGCTCTACATGACGTCGACCAGCTCGTCGACCGGGATGCTGACCATCACCGTCTACTTCTCGCTCGACACCGACCCGGACATCGCCCAGGTGCAGGTGCAGAACCGGGTCAACCTCGCCGCCCCCCAGCTGCCGTCGGCGGTCACCCAGCTCGGCGTGTCGGTGCAGAAGAAGTCCTCCTCGATCATGATGATGATCGGCGTCTACTCCGAGGAGGACCGCTACAGCGCCGAGTACATCGCCAACTACGCCAACGTCTACGTCCTCGACACCCTGAAGCGGGTGCCGGGCGCCGGCCAGGCGTCGATCATGGGCGTGCCGGACCAGGCGATGCGGATCTGGATGAACCCGGACCGGATGGCCTCGCTCGGCATCACCACCACCGACATCAAGAACGCGGTGGCCAGCCAGAACGCCCTGTTCGGCGCCGGGCAGATCGGCCAGGAGCCGACCGCCGGCCACGTCGAGCTGACCTTCCCGGTCGTCACCCAGGGCCCCTTCGTCGACCCCGCCGACTACGGGGACATCATCCTCCGCGGCGGCCAGGGCGAGGCGGCCATCGTCCACCTCAAGGACGTCGCCCGGGTCGAGGTCGGCCTCCGCCAGTACCTGGTCGCGAGCAAGCTCAACGGCAAGACGGCCACCTTCATCGCCGTCTACCAGCAGCCCGGCGCCAACGCGCTCGAGGTGTCGGAGGCGGTCAAGAAGGCCCTCGAGGACATGAAGCCCCGTTTCCCCGACGGGCT
Source organism: uncultured Thermoanaerobaculia bacterium (assembly GCA_964438135.1). GTDB lineage: Bacteria > Acidobacteriota > Thermoanaerobaculia > Thermoanaerobaculales > Sulfomarinibacteraceae > CAYTJW01. The sequence continues at coordinate 3,610 of CAYTJW010000347.1, read as the reverse complement.
CGACTACCACATCTCCCTCGACACCACCGAGTTCGTGCAGATGTCCATCGACGAGGTCATCGAGACCCTGTTCGTGGCCATCCTCCTGGTCGTCCTGGTCGTCTACCTGTTCCTGCAGAGCTTCCGCTCCACGGTCATCTGCTCGACCGCGGTGGTGGTCGCCCTGCTCGGCACCTTCCCGCTGATGCTCGGCCTCGGCTTCTCGATCAACCTGCTCACCCTGTTCGGGTTGGTGCTGGCGATCGGCATCGTCGTCGACGACGCCATCGTCGTCGTCGAGAACGTCGAGCGCAACATGGCGACCCTCCACCTGCCCCCCAGGGAGGCCACGGTCAAGGCCATGGGCGAGGTGTGGAGCCCGGTCATCGCCACCGTCCTGGTGATGGCGGCGATCTTCGTCCCGGCCGCTTTCCTGCCCGGCACCACGGGGCAGCTCTACAAGCAGTTCGCCATCACCATCGCCATCTCGGTCGCGATCTCGGGCTTCATCGCCCTGACCCTGACCCCGGCCCTGTGCGGCCTGCTGCTGAAGCACACCGCCCCCCCCAGCCGCGGCCCCTTCGCCTGGTTCAACCGCATGTTCGACCGGCTCACCGCCGCCTTCGGCCGGCTGGTGGTGCTGGTCATCCGCCGCATGGCCATCGCCTTCGTCTTCCTGGCCGTGTTCGTGTGGGGGATCTTCTACCTCTTCACCAGCCTGCCCACCAGCTTCGTGCCGAACGAGGACCAGGGCTACGTGATGGCGGCCGTGATCATGCCGGACGCCGCCAGCCTGGAGCGCACCACCGCGGTCGGCGACCGGGTCGACGAGATCTTCGCCTCCACTCCGGGCGTGGCCGACCGCACCCACATCGCCGGCTACAGCCTGCTCGACAGCGGCATGAAGACCAACGCCGGCACCTTCTTCGTCACCCTCAAGCCGTACGAGGAGCGGTACGAGTCGATCGCGAAGGCCAAGGCCGAGAACGCCCGCGCCATCCTGATGGGGGTCTACGCCCGGGCCAGGGAGATCCACGAGGGCATGGTCGTGCCGGTGGCGCCGCCGGCGATCCCCGGCATCGGCACCACCGGCGGCTTCGAGTTCTGGGTCCTGGACACCGGCGCCGGCGAGTCGGCGCGGCTCGACGACCTCACCCAGAAGGTCCTGGCCGCCGCTCGGCAGCGGCCGGAGCTGACCGGCCTCTCCACGACCTTCCGCTCCAACTCCCAGCAGCTGCGGGCCGAGGTGGACCGCGACAAGGCCACCCTCCTCGGCGTGCCGATCGCGGACGTGTACAGCGCCATCCAGGCCCAGTTCGGCTCCCTCACCGCCAGTCAGTTCAACCAGTTCAGCCGGGTGTGGTGGGTCGTGCTCCAGTCCGACCCGGAGTTCCGGCAGACCCCCGACGACCTCACCCGCCTCTACACCCGCTCGAGCTCGGGCCAGATGATCCCGCTGTCGGCGCTGGTCCGGACCTCGTGGGTGACGGGGCCGGACATGCTGCCCCACTTCAACGGCTTCCCGGCCGCCAAGGTCAACGGCTCGGCGGCGCCAGGCTACAGCTCCGGGCAGGCGATCGCCGCCATGGAGGAGGTCGCCCGCGAGGTCCTGCCGCCGGGCTACACCTTCGAGTGGTCGGGCCTGGCCTTCGAGGAGAAGGAGTCGGGCGGCACCTCGTCGGCGGCCTTCGTCCTCGGCCTGGTCATCGTCTTCCTGGTCCTCGCCGCCCAGTACGAGTCGTGGACCCTGCCCGGCGCGGTCATGACGGCGGTGCCGTTCGGCATCCTCGGCGCGCTCTGCCTGAACTGGCTGCGCGGGCTCGAGAACGACGTCTACTTCCAGATCGGCCTGCTGGTGCTGATCGGCCTCGGGGCGAAGAACGCCCTGCTGCGGGTGACCTTCGCCGTCGACCTGCGCAAGCAGGGCAAGTCGCTCATGGACGCCACCATCGAGGCCGGCGAGATGCGGCTGCGGCCGATCATCATGACCTCGCTCGCCTTCGTCCTCGGCGTCCTGCCGCTGGCGGTGGCCACCGGCGTCGGCGCCAACTCCCGCCACTCGATCGGCACCGGCATCATCGGCGGCATGCTCGGCGAGACCACCCTGGCGATGCTGTACGTGCCGCTGTTCTTCTACCTCTTCGAGAGCCTCACCGAGCGCCTCGCCGGTCACAAGGAGCCCCCGCCGCACGGCGAGAGCTCCTCGCCCCACGCCGGGGCGGAAGGGGGGGAGTGACATGCGCCGCCCGCTCCTCGCCGCGCTCGCCCTCCTGTCCTCGGGCTGCCTGCTCGGGCCCGACTACCAGCGCCCCGCGGTGGACGCGCCGCCGGCCTTCCTGTACCAGGTGGAGGACGCCGCCGAGACGGCCGACACCGAGTGGTGGCGCCAGCTCGGCGACCCGGTGCTCGACGACCTCGTCGCCGAGGCCCTGGCCAACAACACCAACGTCAAGGTCGCCGCCGCCAACGTCGCCCAGGCCGCGGCGGTGCTGCGCGAGTCCCGCTCCCAGTACTCCCCGCAGGCCGGGGCCAGCGCCAGCGGCGGGCGGGAGCGGTTGCCCCTCGACCTGCCGGCCGCCGTCGACAACCCGCGCGACGCCTGGGAGCTGGCCGCCAGCGCCAGCTGGGAAATCGACCTGTGGGGCCGCATCCGGCGCCTGACCGAGGCGGCGCGGGCGAGCCTGCTGGCCACCGAGGAGGCCAAGCGGGGCGTGGTCCTGTCCCTGGTCGGCTCGGTGGCGAACGGCTACATCCAGCTGCGCGGGCTCGACCTGCAGCTGGAGATCGCCCGCCGCACCAGCCAGGCCTACGCCGAGTCGGTCGAGCTGTTCCAGCTCCAGTACGAGCACGGCTTCAAGCCGCAGATGACGGTCGAGCAGGCGCGCATCTCGTACGAGACGGCGGCGGCCAAGATCCCCCAGATCGAGGCGCAGATCGCCCAGACCGAGAACATCCTCTCGGTCCTGCTCGGCCGCAACCCGGGGCCGGTCGCCCGCGGCGTCTCGATCCTCGACCTGCAGCTGCCCGCGGTCCCGGCCGGGCTCCCCTCCGACCTGCTCGAGCGGCGGCCGGACATCCGGGCGGCCGAGCAGGACCTGGTCGCGCTCAACGCCCAGATCGGCGCCACCCGGGCGCGCTACTTCCCGACCATCTCCCTGACCGGCGCCTTCGGCGTGGCGAGCTCGGACCTCGACGACCTGTTCACCGGGGCGGCCGAGGAGTGGAGCTGGGGCGGCTCGATCACCGGCCCCCTCTTCACCGGCGGCGCCATCTCATCCCAGGTGCGACAGGTCGAGGCGGCCCGCGAGGCCGCCCTCCACGCGTACCAGGGCGCTGTCCAGAGCGCCTTCGCCGACGTCGACTCGAGCCTGGTCGCGCGGGCCAAGCTCGTCCAACAGCTCGAGGCCCAGCAGCGGCTGGTGGCCGCCAGCCGCGAGTACGCCCGGCTGGCCCGGATCCAGTTCGACGGCGGCGTCACCCCCTACTTCACCGTGCTGCAGGCCGAGCAGCAGCTGTTCCCGGCCGAGCTCGAGCTGGTCGCCACCCGCGTCGCCCTGTTCTCGTCGGTGGTCGACGTCTACAAGGCCATGGGCGGCGGCTGGGTGGCCCGGGCCGAGGCCCGGACCGCGCC
>CAYTJW010000346.1:0-5896 GCA_964438135.1 uncultured Thermoanaerobaculia bacterium | reverse complement strand
GCGGCGGCGACGAACGCCGGCGAGGACGAGGTTGCGCTGCCGTGATGCGGCACGCGCGCCCGCCGCGCCGCGGCTAGGTGGCGGCGCGGCAGCGCCTTACAATCGACCGCAGCTCGAGGTCGGGAGGCAGCATGAGCGACAAGCAGGCCCTCAGCGAGGAGCGCGTCGCCCACCTGGACGGCCTGGTGCGGCGGGCCCGGGTGGCCGCCGCGGTCTTCACCCAGTACACCCAGGAGGACGTCGACCGGATCGTCAAGCCGATGGTCCTCGCCGGCATGGAGCAGGCCCAGTACCTGGCCCGGCTGGCGGTGGAGGAGGGCCGGCTGGGCGTGCTCGAGGACAAGGCGATCAAGAACATGGTCGCCACCGAGTTCGTCTACAACTACGTCAAGGACAAGCGGACGGTGGGGGTGATCCGCGAGCACCCCGAGACCGGGGTGGCGGAGGTGGCCGAGCCGATCGGCGTCATCCTGTCGCTGCTGCCGGTCACCAACCCGACCTCGACCGCCCTGTTCAAGTGCATCATGGCGATGAAGACGCGCAACTGCATGATCTTCTCCGCCCACCCGCGGACTCAAGGGTGCTCCTACGCGGCGGCGCGGGTCATGGCCGAGACGGCGGTCCGCCACGGCGCCCCGGAGGGGTTCATCAGCTGGGTCGAGGGCTGCACCATCGCCGACACCCACTACCTGATGGGGCACCCCGACGTGCGGCTGGTCGACGCCACCGGCGGCCCGGGCGTGGTCAAGGCCGCCTACAGCTCGGGCAAGCCGGCGCTCGGCGTCGGCGCCGGCAACACCCCGGTCTACCTCGAGCGCACCGCCGACGTGGACATGGCGGTGGTCGACATCATCACCTCCAAGACCTTCGACAACGGCACCATCTGCGCCTCGGAGCAGACGGTGGTGGTCGACGAGGCGATCTACGACCGGGTGCTGGCCGCCTTCGCGGAGCTCGGCGCCCACGTCTGCTCGCCGGCGGAGGTGCAGCTCCTGAGCCAGACCGTCATCGACCCGCAGACGGGCTTCATGCGACCCGAGGCGGTGGGGCAGCGGGCGGCGGACATCGCCCGCTTCGTCGGCATGCAGGTGCCGCGGGGCACCAAGCTGCTGCTGGCGCCGATCGGCGGCGTCGGCCGCGACCACCCGCTGTCGGCCGAGAAGCTGTTCCCGGTGCTGGCGGTGATCAGGGCGTCCTCCCCCGACGAGGCGATCAAGCTGTGCCTGGACGTCAGCCACAACGGCGGCCTCGGCCACACGGCGGTGATCTTCTCCAACGACGAGGCGGTGATCGCCAAGTTCGGCGAGGTCATGAACGCCGGCCGCCTGATCGTCAACTCGCCGGGCTCGATCGGCGCGCTGGGCGGGGTGTACAACGACATGGTGCCGACCTTCTCCTTCGGCTGCGGCACCGCCGGCGGCAACTCCACCGTCGACAACGTCAACATCTACCACTACCTCAACATCAAGCGCATGGCGCGGAGGACGCAGGCCCACATGTGGTTCCGGGTCCCGAACCAGATCTTCTTCAACAAGAACGCGGTCGAGAACCTGCGCGAGCTGCCGTCCCACAACACCGTGGTGGTCTCCAACCCGGTCCTCGAGCAGCTGGGCTACGTCGACGTCGTCCGCCGCCACCTGGCGGAGAGGACCCACGTCCACGTGCTCACCATCCCCGACCGCGAGCCGGACCAGGCGACCGTGCTCGAGGGGGTGGCGGTGCTCGAGGCCTTCGAGGCCGACCAGATCGTCGCCCTCGGCGGCGGCTCGGTGATCGACGCGGCCAAGATCATGAAGCTCAAGTACGAGTCGCCGGAGGCCGACCTGGAGGAGCTGGCGGCCCCCTTCCTCGACCTGCGCAAGCGGGTGGTGGAGTACCCCAGCATCACCGGCAAGAAGCGCCGCTCGCGGCTGGTCGCGATCCCCACCACCTCGGGCACCGGCACCGAGGTGACGCCGTTCGCGGTCATGATGGCAGAGGGCGGCCGGCGCAAGATCACCCTCGCCGACTACTCGCTGACCCCCGACGCCGCCATCGTCGACCCGCAGTTCGTGATGCGGCTGCCGCGCTCGATCACCGCCGACACCGGCGCCGACTGCCTGACCCACGCCCTCGAGGCGCTGGTGTCGATCTTCGCCTCGGTCTACACCGACTCCAACGCCATGCAGGCGGCGCTGATGACCTTCCGCTACCTGCCCGCGGCCTACGCCGACCCGACCGACGAGGAGGCGCGGAGCATGATGCACAACGCGGCCTGCATCGCCGGCATCGCCTTCTCCAACGCCTCGGTCGGCGTCAACCACGCCCTCGCCCACGCCTTCGGCGCCCGCTTCGGGGTGCCGCACGGCCGCGCCAACGCCATCATGCTGCCGCACACGATCCGCTACAACGCGGCCGTGCCGAGCAAGTTCATGCCGTCGCCCAACGTCCGCTCGTACAAGGCGCACCGGAAGTACGCCTGGGCGGCCGACATCCTCGGCCTGGGCGGCGACGCGGTCGAGGACAAGGTCGCGAACCTGGTCGCGGCGGTGGAGCGGTTGCTCGACTCACTCGACCTGCCGCGCTCGATCGCGGAGCTCGGCATCACCGAGGAGCAGTTCGGCCAGGCCATGCCGGACCTGGTCAAGGCGGCCTTCGACGACCCGTCGTGGCGCTCCAACCCGCGCATGCCGCTCCTGAAGGAGCTGGAGAAGCTGCTCTGGCAGGCCTACCGCGGCCGCGGCCAGGAGGCCGCCGCGCCGGGTGCCGAGCGGACAGCCCCCGCGGCCGCCCCGGCCGGGACCCAGGGGTGAGGAGGCGACCATGGAGAGCACCCTGATCCGCGTCGACGGTCGCGCCGCCGCCCGCTCCCTGGCCGAGGCCCTCGCCGCCCTGCCCGACACGCCGGGGGCCGAGGTGGTGCTCGACCTGTCGTCGGTCGCCCGGGTCGACACCCACGCCGTCTCAGCCCTCGAGGACCTGGCGAACACCGCCTCCGGCCGCCAGCTCGTGCTGGTCCTGCGCGGCGTGGTGGTCGACGTCTACCGGGTCCTCAAGCTGTGCGGCCTGGCCGGCAGGTTCCGGTTCCTGCACTGAGCCGGCGGGCGTGCCGGCGCGCGGGCGCCCCGCTCGGCTACACTGGGGCTCGCGTGAACGAGGGGGAAGGGCGCCACGCCGCGGCCCCCGGCTGGGAGGTCCGCCGTGCGAGGGCTCGCGCCGTCGCGGTTGCCCCTGGCCGCCGCTGTGGCAGTCGGGCTCGCGCCGGCGGGGGAGGAGATCGCGCGGGTGCCGCCCGCGCCGGCGCCGTTCCTCCGCCAGCTCGTGCCGATGGACGCGGTCGAGGTGCGGGAGCCGCGTTGACGGGCATGGGGAGGGAGTGCGGGCGAGCGATGAGGAGGTCCACCAACGCCCGGCCTCGGAGCGGCGCGCGGCCCGCGGCGACGGCAGCCCTGCTGCTGGCCGCCCTGGCCGCGACGGGATGCTCCCGCGGTTGGAGGGGGCCGGTCGTGACCGGGCCGCGCCCCAACGTCGTCGTGATCTCGGTCGACACCTTGCGGGCCGACTACCTCTCGCCCGAGCACATGCCCGCCTGCTGGGCCTGGGTCGAACGCAGCGCCGTGCGGTACGGCAACGCCTACGCGAGCTCGACCTGGACCAAGCCCAGCCACGCGACCATCCTCACCGGCCTGGCGCCGCGCGAGCACGGGGTGGAGTACGACGACAGCGTGGTGGGCCCGGAGGTGCTGACCATCTCGGACATGCTGCGCGGCGACGGCTACCTCTCGTTCGGCTTCACCGGCGCCGGGTACGTCGGGCGGGGGGCGGGCTTCGCCCACGGCTTCGACCTCTTCGTCGAGGTCCACAACGAGCCGGGGCCGGAGTACCTGGAGCGCCTGCTCGAGCCACTGGGTCGGAGCCAGAGCGTGCTGTCGAAGCGCCGGCGAGAGCCGGTCTTCGCCCTCGTCCACACCTACTTCGTGCACGAGTACGCGATCGAGAGGCCGGACTTCGCCGACCACCACTTCGCGAGCCGCGACCGGTGGGACGCCTACCGGCTGCGGAAGGTCCACGGCTTCAACTCGCCCGAGCACGCGCCCCGCGTCCGCGCCCTCTACGCCGCCAGGGTCCGCGAGTTCGACGCCCACCTGGCCAGCTACCTGCGCTGGCTCGAGCGCTCGCCGCTGGCAGACAACCTGTGCGTCGTCCTCACCGCCGACCACGGCGAGGGCCTGTTCGAGGCCCACGGCGCCCGATGGGTGTACGGCCACGGCGGCCCGCCCTACCCGGAGGTGACGCGCGTGCCGCTCGCGCTCGCGGGCTTCGGGGTCGGCCGCCAGGACGCCCTGGTCAGCCTCAAGGACCTGGCGGCGATGGTCGTGACCATCGCCCGCGAGGGCCGGCTGCCGCTGCCGGTGAACGAGACCGTCGAGGCCGAGTTCCTGACGCGGCAGCGCGACCGGGCGCGCAAGACGAGGTTCACGGCGACGGTCCGCACCGACCAGACCTGGACCCTCAGCCAGGCCGACGGGAGGTCGCTGGACGACGGCCGGGCGGTGCCGACGCCGAGCAAGGAGGACCTCGAGCAGCTCCGCCTCCTCGGCTACCTGTCGGCGGCGGAGCCGGGGACCCCTCCCGCCGCGGCTACCGTGCCCGCGCCAGGCGCCAGTCGAGACCGGTGACCGGCACGCTGCCGACCGTCACCACCTCGGCCTGGTCGAAGGCGGTGGCGTCGACGGCGGGGTCGCCCCGGTAGAGCTCGGCGCGGTAGCTGCCGACGGTGTCCTTGACCTGGAGGTAGTACGCCCCGGGGCGCAGGGAGACCTCGAACGCGCCGGTCTCGCACACCCCCAGCTGCGCCCCCGCCGCGTCCCGGCCGCCGATGGTCCAGTGGCCCACCCAGGCCTGGTCCCCGGTCCAGATGCCGAGCTCGACGCCCGCCTCGCCCGACCCGGCCGGGAGCCGGAGCAGGTCGCCGCTCGTCTCGCGCACGGTGCCGCGGACCGGGGTGCCCCGCTCGAGCGGGAAGTCGACCCCGCCGACCGTCGCGCCGCCGTCGACCCCGATCAGCTCCGCGTCGGCGGTCGGGGCGCCGGTGCGGCTGCCGTGCCACAGGGGCGCGAAGCCCGCCCCGTTGGTGCCGACGTAGAGGCGGTAGCGGCCGCCGGCGAGGTCGTCGAAGCGATAGCCGCCATCCGCCGCGGTGCGAGCCTGGCGGTAGGTCGTCGCGGCCGCGTCCCACAGGTGGACGACGATGCCCGCGAGGCCGGCGCCGCTCTGCCGGTCGTAGGCACGCCCGGCGACGACACCCGCACGCGGGGTGACGGTGAGGCTGACCCCCGCCGAGGAGCGGCCGGCCAGGTTGACGGCTCGCACCAGGAAACGGTACGGGGTGCCGGTGCCCAGGTCGTCGACGCGGAGCCGCCCCACGCCGCGCTCGACGACCACCGCGGCGGCGTCGCCGGGTGAGCGGGTGACCTCGACGCGCTCGAGGTCCTGGTCGGTCGGGTCGGACCACGTCAGCACGACCGCCGAGCGGTCGACCCGCGCCGCCAGTTGCCCGACCTCGCCCGGCACCCTGGTGTCGACGAGCTCGAGCGCGACCGCCGCGCCCGCGGCCTCGGCGCCGGTCGCGCCGAGCGCCGTGACCGTGAAGGTGTACCGGGTGCCGTAGGCGAGGCCTTCGAGGCGGCAGGACCCGACCCCCGGCGCGAGCAGCCGCGGCGGCCCGAGGGCAGGGGCCGAGGTGACCCGCACCGCGGCCAGGTTCGGGTCGGCCGGCTCCGACCAGGTGAGGGTGAGGGTCGAGCCGTCGCTCCGGGCCTCGAGTCGCTCGACCGCGGCCGGGGGAGTCGCGCGCGGCTCGACCCGGCCGCAGGCGACGGCGGCGAGGGCGGCGAGGGCGAGGGCCGGCGCTGCG
>CAYTJW010000345.1:0-5931 GCA_964438135.1 uncultured Thermoanaerobaculia bacterium | reverse complement strand
CCCGGGCCCGGACGAGCTCGCGGCGTACCCGCTCGCCGAGGACGAGGGGCGGCTCCGGACCGCGGTCAGCCGCCTCCGCAACGCCCTCGTGGCCAGCCCCGACCCGGCGCCGATCCGTCGCCTCGCCGGCTCCCTCGGCGAGCGCCTGCTGGGGCCGGCGGCCGACGCCATCCGCCGCGCCGAGCGGCTGGTGATCGTGGCGGACGGACCGCTCCACCAGCTGCCGTTCGCGGCCCTGCTGGAGCCCGGCAGCGACCGCTACCTGGTCGAGGGGCGGCCCCTGAGCACGGTCGCCTCGGCGACGGTGCTGGCCGAGCTCGAGCAACGGCTGCGGCCGCGCCAGGGGGTGCGGGTCGCGGCCTTCGGCGACCCCAGCCTGCCGCGCGTCGGCACCGGGTCGGTCCTGCCGGCCGGCCAGCGCTCGGCCGGCCTCGGTTCGCTGCCGGCGAGCCGGGCCGAGGTCGAGGACCTGGCGCGGCAGTACCCGGAGCGGTCGGCGACCTGGCTCGGGTCGGCGGCGACCGAGGAGCAGGCCAAGGCCGCCGCCCCGTCGGCGACCATCGTCCACTTCGCCTGCCACGGCCTGGTGGACGAGCAGCTGCCGCTGGAGTCCGCGCTGCTGCTGGCCCCCTCTCCCGGCGGCGCCGGCGACAACGGCTTCCTGCAGGCCTGGGAGATCCTGTCCGGCCTGCGCCTCGACGCCGACCTGGTCACGCTCTCGGCCTGTGACACCGCCCTCGGCCAGGAGGTCGCCGGCGAGGGCATCGTCGGCCTCACCCGCGCCTTCCAGTTCGCCGGTGCGCGCACCGTGCTGGCCTCGCTGTGGAGCGTGGCGGACGAGAGCACGGCGGCCCTCATGGGGGCCTTCTACCGGCAGCTGCGGCGTGGGGAGAGCCCCGACCAGGCGCTGCGGCAGGCGATGCTCGAGCTGCTGCGGCCGCCGGCGGCCGCCGGCAGCCGGGCCGCCGAGCTCGCTCACCCGCGCCACTGGGCCGCCTTCGTCCTGAGCGGCGACGGGCGGTGACGGGCCGGCCCGGCGGCACGGGGCGCTCGCGTGGCCCGGTCCGCGATATCATGGGTGCGGCGCCTCCCGACCCGGCGGCCGGGGGCGGGCCTGGTGGAGGGACGATGCGGCGAGTGACCGGTATCGGCGGCGTGTTCTTCAAGGTCCCCGACCCGACGGCGTTACGCGCGTGGTACCGGCAGCACCTGGGGATCGAGTCCGAGGAGTGGGGTGCCCTCTTCCGCTGGCGGGAGGACGCGAGCCCGGAACGGCGCGCCTACACGGTCTGGGCGCCGTTCCCGGCCGACTCGGACTACTTCCCGGGCCAGTACATGGTCAACCTGCGCGTCGCCGACCTGCCGGCGGTGCTGGAGGCGCTGCGGGCCGAAGGCGTTGCCGTCGACGAGCAGATCGAGGTGAGCGAGTTCGGCCGCTTCGGCTGGATCACCGACCCGTCGGGGCAACGCGTCGAGCTGTGGGAGCCGCCCGACGAGGACCCGACCGAGGGCTGAGGCCCGGTCGGAAGCTACTGCTCGACCTCGTCGCCCGCCAGCCCGGCCTCCAGCTGCTCCTCCCCCCACACGGCGAGCGCCTGCGCGGCGACCGCCGGCTCGAGGTCCTCGCCCGGGGCGAGGGCGAAGCCCTCGGCAACGAAGCGGGGTGCCTCCTCCGCGTCGACCATCAGCCAGGCGATCTCGCGCAGCTGCTCCATGCGCTCGGCCGCCGCGGCCGGCGAGTAGGGGACGCGGGCGGCAGAGGGGTCCCCGAAGCGGGACGGCAGGATGCCGGCGTCGTTGAAGTCGAGCCGCCAGCGGCGACCCTGGCGGCGGGCCGGGGCCTCCCCGTCAGGGCTCCAGCCGAGCACCGCCCGGGCGCGCTCCAGGAGGTCCCTGGTCGTGCGCTCGCTGGCGGCCGCCCAGACCCGTGCGGAGTCGATGTCGAGGTCGACCTCGTCGACCTCCTCGGCGAGGGCGACGGTGGCCAGGGCGAGGTGCTGGGCAGGGACGTCGGCGAGGGCGCCCGACTGGCGCAGGTCCTGGGCCAGCAGTCGGAGCCCGGTCGCGGCCAGCTCGGTCAGCTCGAGCGTCTCGGCGAGCTGGGCCAGGGCCTGCTCGTCGGTCGCGGCCAGCGCCTGCGCCGCCAGCTCCCGCCCGCGCAGCAGACCGAGCCGCTCGTGCCAGCCGCTGATGGCGTGGAACTCGAGCGCGTCGGCGAGCAGGGCGCCGAGCCGGCGGTCGTCGGGGTAGGCCGTGGCCAGCACCCGCAGCTCGGCCAGGACCTCGTCGAAGGTCGGGTCCCAGACGTCGCCGCCGATGCACAGCCGCACCTGGGCGTCGAGCGCCTCGAGGGCTCGGGCCCTGAAGGCCTGGTTGTCCCAGGGGCCGTCCCCCGGCAGCGGCACGGAGGCCAGCATCGCCGGCCCCAGCCAGGCCATCTCGGCCCGCTCGAGCGCGGCCGGGGCCGCAGCCAGGAGCTCGACGCGCGCCAGGGGCGGCCACGCGGCGAGGCGGTCGACGGCGTCGTTGACCCGGGCCAGGACCTTCTCGACCTCGGCCTCGGTCGGCTCGTCGTCATCCTCGGCCCGCCCGTCGAACGCCTCCAGCTCGGCGAGGGCGAGGACCAGGTCGACCGCCTCCGGCGGGGCGTCGGGGTAGGCCTCGCGCAGCGAGGCGGCGGTGGCCCGGCTCAACCAGCGGTCGACCTCGGCGATGAGGTGGACTCCCTGCGACAGGGCCGGCTCCAGGGCGAGAGGTCGGTGGCTCGGGTCGTTCGTGGTCATCTGCCCTCCGTGCCGGCGGGCTCGGGCCGGCCCGAGCACGGTAGCAGGCGCGGCCCATGCGTCAAGGGCGGCGGCCGACCCGGCCCGGGCTCGCGAGCTGGGGTATCCTGTGCGGCGAGAGGGAGGGCGAGCAGCGTGAGCATCGTGCGGGCGCCGAGCGGAGCGGACGGGTGCCGCTGGCGCCGCTGACCGACCCGCCCGGGCGCTGGCGGCGGGCCGTGGCCACGGCCAGGGCGTCGACCGTGACCGCGGTCGGCCTGGCCGCGCTGCTCCTCGTCAACCTCCTGCAGACCCTCAGCCTGGTCCTGGTGCCGCTGTCGCGGCGGGCCTTCCGGCGCTTCAACCGCTGCTGCGCCAGCAGCTGGTGGGGCGCCTGCGTGGTCCTCGCCGAGCGGCTCAACGGCACCCACGTGGTGGTCACGGGGGCGGCGCTGCCGCGCGACGAGAACGCCCTGGTCGTGGTCAACCACCAGCAGATGCCCGACATCACCACCGTCATGGCCTTCGCCCGGCGCCACGGCCGCCTTGGCGACCTCAAGTTCTTCGTCAAGAGCGCGATCAAGTGGGTGCCCGGGATCGGCTGGGGGATGCAGTTCCTGGCCTGCCCGTTCGTCCGCCGCAACTGGGACCACGACCGGGAGGCCATCGCCCGCACCTTCTCGACCCTGGTCGGGGAGCGCATCCCGATGTGGCTGGTGTCGTTCGTCGAGGGCACCCGCATCACCCCGGACAAGCTGCTGGCGAGCCAGCGGTACGCTCGCGAGCACGGCCTCGAGGAGCCGCGCCACGTCCTCCTGCCCCGCACCAAGGGCTTCGCCGCCTCGGTCCGGGGCCTCGGCCGCCACCTCGGCGCGGTCTACGACCTGACCATCGGATACGTCGGCGGCGTGCCCACCCTGTGGCAGTACATCGAGGGCTCGGTCACCACCATCCACCTCCACGTCCGCCGCTTCCCGTTGGGCGAGCTGCCGTCCCCGGAGGAGGAGCTCAAGACCTGGCTGCTGCAGCGGTTCCGCGAGAAGGACGAGCTCCTCGAGCACTTCTACGCGCACGGCAGCTTCCCGTCGGGGTGAGGCCGCGCCGCCGGCGTGTGCCGCTCCCGCGGGCCCTCGCTCGTCATGCCGACGTCAGCGAGCGCCAACGGCGGCGGTGATGCGGCCGGCCGGCGCTATGGCTGCGTGACGTCCCAGGCCCCGGTGTGGCCGGGCTCGAAGCCGTCGGCGAACAGCGCGTTGCTGAGGACGAGCACCGGCCGCGACACGCTCGGGACGCCGTTGGCGAAGACCGTCACCAGCGCCGGGCCGAGCGGTCCTATGGCGAGCGGGGCCGAGACGAACGCGGTGTCGCTGAAGCCGAGACCGGCGCCGGGACGGAGCCACTGGACCTGCTCGTTCCCCTGACGCAGCAGCTGCACCAGCGGCACGCCGCTCGAGGAGCTCTGCGGGCCGCCGCCCGCGCCCTCGGTCTGGCCGCGCAGGCCGGTGCCGGTCAGGCTCGCGGGCTCGCCCACGCCGAGGCTCGCCGCGACCGGGTCGAGCTCGGGGCGCCAGGCCTGGTCGTAGCCGAGCGCGCGCACGCAGCGGTCGGCGCTCCACCGGATCGGGCTCGAGTTCCCCGAGCCGCCGGCCAGGAGGACCCGCCCGTCGGGCATCAGGGTCGCGGTGTGGTACTGGCGCGGCCGCGCGCCGCTCTCGTCCTGCCAGGCCGCGGTCGCCGGGTCCCAGACGCGCGCGTCGCCGACCGAGCCGTTGCCGTCCCAGCCGCCCGCCACCAGCACCCGGCCGTCGGGCAGCAGCGTCGCCGTGTGGTTGCGGACGCCTGGGCCGGCCGCCGGCTCGAGGGCCCACGCCCCGAGCGAGGGTCGGAAGACCTCCACGGACTCGACGACGGTGCTGCCGCCCACCGCCAGCACGCGGCCGTCGGGCAGGAGCGTCGCGGAGTGAGAGTCGCGTGCGTCGTGCAGGCCGCCGGTCGGCGACCATGAGCCCGTGCTCGGGTCGTAGAGCTCGCAGGTCGTCAGGATGCCGACGTCGTTGCCGGCGAACCCGCCGGCGACCAGCACGCGACCGTCCTCGAGCAGCGTCGCCGTGTGCGAGTCGCGCGCGCCGGCCATGCTGCCGGTCCAGCTCCAGCCCCCGGTCGCGGGGTCGTACACCTCGGCGGTCGCGAGGTACACGAAGTCGGCGCCGTCGAAGAAGTACCCGCCGGCGACCAGCACGCGGCCGTCGGCCAGCAGGGTGGCGGAGTGGCGGGCACGGCGGGCGGCCATGCTCCCGGTCTCGCTCCAGCTGCCGGCCACGGGGTCGTAGACCTCGGCCGAGTCGAGCTGCGCGGCGCCGCTGCGGAAGCCGCCGGCGATCAGCACCCGGCCGTCCGCGAGGGCGGTCGCGGTGTGTTCCTCGCGCGGGGCGGTCAGGGCGCCCGTGACCTCCCAGAGGGCAGAAGACCCGTCGAACAGCTCGGCGCTCGCCAGCTGGTTGCCGTTGCCGTCGTTGCCGCCGACCACCAGCACTCGGCCGTCGGCGAGCAGCGCCGCGGCGTGAGAGGAACGCCCTTCGGTCATGTCGGTGGTCGCGCCGCAGCCGCCGGCCGGCGGGTCGAGGCGCTCGGCGCTGGCGACGACCCCGCTCCCGCCCATGCCGCCGACCGCCAGGAGGTACCCGTCGGCGAGCACGGTCGTGGTGTGGCGCGCGCGCGCGCCGAGCAGGGCGGGGCCGCCGTACCAGGTGTCGGTGGCGCTGCCGTAGAGCTCACAGTCCAGCCGCGCCGTGCCGTCCGAGCCGCCGCAGGCGAGGAGGCGCCCGTCGGCCATCAGGGCCGCGCTGTGGTCGGCCCGGGCAAAGGTCAGGCTGTCGACCGCGGCCCAGGTCCCGGCGGCCGGGTCGAAGGTGTGGGCCGTGGCGCGGTAGACCGCTCCGCCCGGCGGCGGCACGGCGGAGTACGAGCGCCCGCCCGCGACCAGCACCTGGCCGTTGCGCAGCAGGGTCGCGGTGTGGCGGGCGCGGCTGCTCGGGACGCCGGCGACGGCGGTGAAGACGCCGTTGGTCGGGTCGTAGGTCGCGGCGGTCGTGAGGTAGGTGGTCCCGCCGGCGTAGCCGCCCGCCACCAGCACCCGGCCGTCGGCGAGCAGGGTCGCGGTGTGGCCCGC
>CAYTJW010000344.1:0-5949 GCA_964438135.1 uncultured Thermoanaerobaculia bacterium | reverse complement strand
CGGGACCGCCAGTTCGGGGAGCCAGGCGTCGAGCAGATGCTGGGGCAACCGTCGAAAGCGAATCATGATGACAACCGCCGTGTTGAAGACGTACGGGCTGGCTAGCGAACCGTTTCGGGTGTCTTGGCCCGTTGGCCTCGCGGGCGCCTGAGGGCAGACCCGGCGCGATGTTAGCACCATTACTCGACGAACCTATGTAGCGGAGAGGCCGTGGGCTAGATCGCCAGGCGCCGTAGCCTCGACCGAGCCGAACTCTCCCTGGTTGGCTTCGTGGTGTCTTCACGACGGAGGGCCTAGCTGAACAGGAGTCCCCCCGGCTTTGCCGGGGTGGCAGTAGCAGTTTGACATTTCAGGGAGTGTGTCCACCGGCAGATACTTCCATCGTGAGCCGCCAAGCGCACGAAAGGAAGCGTCACGATGGACACACTGGAGAGTCTGAATCACTCCATCTGGGAGTGCAAGTATCACGTCGTTTTCATCCCGAAGGGGCGGCGCAAGGTGATCTACGGTCACGTGCGCGAGCACCTGGGAGCGGTGTTCCGGGAATTGGCCCGCCAGAAGGAGAGCCGGGTCGAAGAAGGACACCTGATGGCCGACCACGTGCACATGCTGTTGTCGATCCCGCCGAAATACGCGGTGGCATACGTGGTCGGGTACATCAAAGGGAAGAGCGCGATCCACTTGGCCCGGGTGTATGCCGAACGGAAGAAGAACTTTGTCGGCCAGCACTTCTGGGCCCGGGGCTACTTCGTCTCGACCGTCGGTCGAGACGAAACGGTGATCCGCAACTACATCAAGAACCAAGAGGCGGAAGACGCCCGGTTGGATCAACTCGCGCTGTGGAGATAGGGGGCCACCGACTGGTGGCCCGTGGAATGGGGGCCGCGTAAGCGGCCCCGGCCTGCCGCTTTTGAGCGGCTCACTTTTGAAAGCCCCCGGCTTTGCCGGGGGATTGTTACCACTTGGTCCAGTCGTCAGCAGTCCAGTCTGAACGAAGTCCCTCCGTTCGCTTGAATCTTCCCTATACTAGCGGCTGGACCGCCATCTTTGCAGCCACGGTCGGCAAGCCCGGGTCGGTCCAGTGGGCGAGCGGAGTTGACGGGAATGCGCAGACAAACCTCATGAACGGGTTGAAGCCAGACTGGTGTGTCTGGCAGGTGATGAGAACTGATTCCCATGACTGATGCACGTGCACCGCTTGAGAACGCTGTCGCCACCTACGACCGTGCGACCGACAAGGAGTTTACGACTACCGCTGAGCGCGAACGGAGCGAAGTGCTCGAACGCTTCCCGCTGGATCAGTGGCCGACGATGCCGCTGGAACGGTACGCCATTGGGCAGCAGGATTCTGAGGATACGTTCTCCCGCTGGATGGAATTCCGCACCCAGCACCTCGGCAGTATTCGGGGCGGCTCGGCGCGCAAGCTCATCATCTACAAACACAAGGACAAACCCGGCTGGTACTTCGACCCAGAGTACAAGGACGAACAAGAGGCGTGGGTCAAAGTCCGTGAAGCCTTCGTCCAGGCGTTTCAGAACGCGAGTCTGAACGATTGGAACGCCATCGACGACTTGACGCCGCTTGCGGGTGGACCCGCGCTGTGTCTCAAGGCGCTTCACGTGTACTTTCCGGACAAGATTCTTCCCGTCTTTTCCCAGCAACACATTCGGCACTTTCTGAGGCTTCTGGAGGGCCCTGAGGCTGGTGACCGTACCCTGGGCGGCGTACGTCTCAACCGAGCGTTGCTCGCAAATGCGATGCGACGCCCAGAGTTCCGAGGGTGGTCAACCCAGGAAGTCATGCGGTTCTTGTACCGCTGGGCAGACCCCCGTGAGGAACGGCGCATCATGAAGATCGCACCTGGCGAAGATGCGAAGTATTGGGATGACTGTCTGCGCGAGGGCTACATCTGCGTCGGGTGGGACCAGGTGGGGGACCTTCGTGAGTTCCCTTCGAAGGAGGCGTTCCGAGCCCGGTTCGACAAGGAGTTCGCCGGAAACTACAACAACCACAAGCCGACCCTCAGCAAGAAGGCCAACGAGGTCTGGACGCTGATGGAACTTGAGCCAGGCGACATTGTGGTCGCGAACAAGGGCACGTCGAGAATCCTCGGTGTGGGCGAGGTTGCTGAGCCGGGGTACATGTGGAGACCGGAGCGCCAGGAGTTCCACCACACCGTGCGCGTTGAGTGGGACACCTCGCACGCGAAGGAGATTCCTCCCCAGAAGAGGTGGGCTCTCGTCACCGTGGCCCCTGTGCCCGCGACGCTCTACAAGACTATCGTTGGGGAGATACCGGACAAGGTGCCGGGTGGGACGGCGGTGACGCCGGCCGACCCACTCCTGCGCGAGATTGAACAGGCGATCGAGCGCAAGGGCCAAGTGATCTTGTATGGCCCGCCCGGTACCGGAAAGACGTACCACGCGCGCCGGTTCGCCGTAGCTTGGCTCCTTCATCGTCAGGGTCTCCCCGGAGAGAGCGAGGCCGCCCTTGCCGATCCTCAGAAGTTCCAAGCTGCGGAGCGTCGCTTGTCTACCAACCAGGTGTCGCGGCGTGTCTGGTGGGTCGTCGCCAATCCCAGAGAATGGAACTGGGACCGGCTCTTCAAGGAAAAGCGAGTCAGCTACCGGTACGGCCGGCTCCGGCGCAACTACCCGCTCGTGCAGATTGGTGACCTCGTGATCGGGTACCAGTCTACGCCCGACAAACGGATCGTTGCGCTTGCACGCGTGAGTCAGGCGCTTGGCGAGCACGGTGGCAAGGAACTGACCATCGAGATTGAGGCGGTTGCCCCGATCAAGAACGGCCTGACCTACGATGAGTTGGCCGCAGACCGTGTGCTCAAGGGGTCTGAGCCCATGCGGTTCCGCAACCAAGGGACGCTCTTCAGGCTCACCGCCGACGAGGCAGATTGTGCCTTGTCGCTTCTGGGCGAGCGCGATACGAGCCTTCAGGGGTATCTGGACGACGACAGCGAAGCGGTGGGCCCCCTCACCCGTTTGACGTTCCATCCGTCCTACAGCTACGAGGACTTCGTTGAAGGCTTTCGCCCACACGATGCGGGTACGGCGGCACTGGCGCTTCGCCTAGCTGACGGCGTTTTCAAGCGCGTGTGCCAGGCCGCGCTGGCGCATCCGACCAGACCGTTCCTCGTGCTCATCGATGAAATCAACCGCGCCAACGTCGCCAAGGTATTTGGCGAGCTGATCACGCTTCTTGAGGTCGACAAGCGCGGATTGATGGTGACGCTGCCGCAGAGCAAGGACAGCTTCTGCATCCCGTCCAACGTGTACGTGCTCGGCACCATGAACACGGCCGACAGGAGCATAAAACTCCTTGATGCCGCACTGCGCCGCAGATTCGCATTCGTTGAGTTGATGCCGAATACCGACGTGCTCCGCGGCGCGAAGGTCGGCACGCTTGCCCTCGATGACTTTCTGGAAGAACTGAACCGTCGAATTGCGAGGACGGAGGGGCGTGAAAAGCAGATCGGGCACTCGTTCCTGCTTGAGGGAGACGAGCCGATTGCGGATCCGGACGAGTTCGCGCGGCGGTTCAGACAGGAGATCCTGCCCCTTCTGCAAGAGTACTGTTTCGACGACTACGGTGCCCTGGCTTCGTACATTGGCACGAAACTGGTCGACAAAGAGGCGCAGACGCTCAACCAAGACGTGATGACTGATACGGACGCGTTGTTGGCCGCGCTCGAGGATGAATTCGGTCGGCGCGAGGGCGGGACTGCATGAGCCGGACGGGTAGTCTCCTGCCGACGTTCGAGCTAGGCGAGTGGCAGAGCCGACTGATAGACGGTGAGACCCTAACCCCCACTGATCAGCAACTCAAGCAAAATCTCGAGGCAGGAGAAGAAGGCCGCCTAGTGGTGGACGAACTGCGGAGCGGGGTCAGGATCACGGCGCGTTCGTGGGTGGGAGTCGTTCGGTTCGAGCGTTTCGAGGTGCGCGTCGTTCCGAAGCTGGCGGGCGACGAACTGGGACTGGTCGAGATGATTGAGTTCGCCACTGGACTCGACGCGCTACGACGAGCTTCCAGCGCACGGACATTGCACGCGGAAGGCGCCGGTCTCGTTGACCTGTTGGCGCTCTTGCTTGCAGAAGCCGCTGAGGCGATCCTACGCGGCGGCATCCTCGCCGACTATGTCGAGCGTGAGGACGAGCTCCTCGTCCTGCGGGGCCGCCTCCTGGGCGACCAACAGGTGATGCGGCGTTTCGGACAAGTCGACCGACTCGTGTGCCGGTTCGACGAGCACGAGCAGGACATCGTCGAGAACCAACTCTTGGCCGCGGCCTTGGGCCGCTGCTCGACACACGTAAGCCACGAATCTGTCCGCCGACGAGTGCGGAGACTGCTGGGAGTCTTTCAAGAAGTCTGCCGAGCCGACACGCTCGATCTCGAGGCCCTGCGCCACCGCGGGATCGTCTACCATCGGCTCAACGACCACTACCGCGACGCCCACAAGCTGGCATGGCTCCTCCTCGACGGCCTCGGTACGCGGGACCTGCTTGCCTCCGGAAAGACGCGCTGCTTCGCTTTCCTGATCGACATGAATCGGCTCTTCGAGATGTTTGTCTTCCGTCTCGTCGATCAACTGCTGGCAGGTACGGGATTCCACCTGCATTATCAGCGCAGCGACCGCTCCATCATTGTGGACGCATCGACGAACCAGCCGTACGCCCGAGTGGTTCCGGACCTCCTCATCGAGGCCACCGACCCAACTCTTGCCGCTCGTGTCGCCGTCGACGCGAAGTACAAGCTCTACGACCAGCGGAAGCTCGACAGCGGGGACGTGTATCAGGGCTTTCTCTATGCCTACGCGTTCGGTGGCGCAGGAGGACGTGTGCTCCCGACCGCCCTCCTGCTGTATCCGTCATCAACGCGGACGAGTCGAGCGGTGCGGCTCCGCGTCTTGAGCCCGCAGACGTCGGCGGGCGCCGAGATCCTTGCCGTCGGGTTCGCGATTCCAGAGGCGCTGACCGAAGCGATGCGTGGCATCCGAGGCCCAGTAACCCAGGTCATCACCGAGGCGATTCAGCAGGCAATGGGTCGGCGCCGAACCGACGCCGCCTAGTCGGGGCGCGCCCGGAGTTCAGGGACAGACGAGGGCGGGGCGACCGCCGCAACCCGTCTCATTCTGTGGCCAAGTCGTCTCCGTCCGTCGCGTACATTCCTTGCGTTCGCAAACTTGCTCAGAAGGGAATCGGCGCCGTTGTCGTCGAATGGATGCGGAGATACGCGGACTTCGTCGCCTCCAGCAGTCTGTTCTTGCTCTCCGGACGAGCGAGGTCAGGGTCGTCGGCCATGAGGGCCTTCGCGATTTCGGCCAAGGTCATCTCGATTGTGCCGGAGGCCGGCTTGTGCCCTTCGCCACAGACGTCACGGATCGCCTGCTCGTAGAGTTCGTCGCTGTGCTCCGCTGCCCATGACTCCATCGCTGCGCACCATTCCTCCTCGGTGGCGAAACCCCAGAACAGCGGTTCGTGTTCAGACACGACCTCGACACCGAAGGCATCGTGGATCGCCCGCACGATGTTCTCTGCACGATTCGGATACCAGCGTGTCAGACCCTCAAGCGACCCATCCGGCGCGCGAAAAGCCCAAACGCAGCTGTCCCCGTCGGTCAGGCAGCGGTGGTCCCCCGTGGTACCCTCGCTGATCCTCTCGCGTACGTGGAACGGCTCAAGCGCGCCGCCGAAAAGCTCGGAAAACGAGATGGCTGACAGTGGCCGGTAGTCCGTGCTCATGTTCTTGTCCCTCCTGCAACGCGTTCCTGCGGCTTGGTCCTTCCGTGCGGTGGCCCAAGGCAGGATAGACTATACCACTAAAATCTTGTAAACTGTTGATAATAAGACACTTATGTCTAGACGAGCGTGTCCAATGCGCGCGCCACGCCATCGTGAACAGTCATTCCACGGCATCGTGATCACCCATTC
>CAYTJW010000343.1:0-5966 GCA_964438135.1 uncultured Thermoanaerobaculia bacterium | reverse complement strand
CCATCGGCTTCCGCGCGGCAATGTCGGACCAGCCGACCGCCTCGGCGGCCAGCAAGGCCGCGGTTACGCCCAGCGACGACGCCGCGCCGCCCCCCGCCGTGCGGCCGACCAGGGCGCGGATGTCGAGGGCGCCGAGGGCCGGCAGGCCGGCGAGCGGCAGGCGGTAGGTCGAGCCGGCCGCGGGGAGCTCGTGGCTGTAGGACAGGATCAGCTCCTTGCGGCTCGAGGCCTCGATCGGGAAGACCCGGGCCGAGAACTCGTTGCCGGCCTCGTGCTCGAGCAGGGCCGGGTCCTGGCGGCGGTGGAGGAAGTCCTCGTAGGCGCGGCGGGCGGCCTGGCGCTCGACCACCTCGCCCTCCTGCCAGTGCTGGCCGACCTTCATGGCGAAGCGGCTGACCGTGGCACCGGGCGGCAGGGCGATCCGGAACCGACCCTCGAGCTGGCGGGGTTGGGGGTTGGAGAACTCGAGCCGCAGCTCGGTGAAGGCGAGCGGGTCGAGCACCACCGCCCGGGCGGTGAGCGCCACCAGCTCGAGGCCGGTGCCGTCGCTCGAGGTCAGGGTCAGCGGCGCCGCGGCCACCGCCGCAGTGCTCCGCGGCGGCTCCTCGACGGCGGCGAACGAGGTCGAGCGGGGCAGGGTAGGCTGGCTCATCGGCTCCCTCCGGGCCGGGGCCGGTCGGGACGGCCCCGGCGACGAGATCGGGCTCGCGTCGGCGGCAGGCTACCACGGCGGCGGCGCGCGGTCCGGGGGCTCGTCTCCGATCGGGCGACGCCTCCCGCCCCGGGGCGCCCGCCGGGCAACCGGGGCCTGCATCCCGTCCCCCCCCGAGGACGACCCCAGCCATCGGACACCCCTGGGGACCACCGTGCGGGAGACCGGGTGTCCCCCAACTGTGGGAATCCGGGTGTCCCTTGGCAGCTGTCAGATGAACCGGCTGCTACCTCAGGGTGCGACCCAGAAAGTCGAGCACGATCTGCACATTGGCGGCTCGAGAGAACTGGGGGCCGCCGTGGCCGGCCCCTTCGAGCAACGTCAAGGTCACGTTGTCTGCTCCCAGGGCCGGTTCCAACGCATCGTGGAGCAGTTGGCTCTGCTGCGGGGGCACGTTGCAGTCGGCCGTGCCATGCTGGATCAGGAACGGCGGATCATCCGGCGTGACGTAGGTGATCGGATTGACAGCCCGCACATGGTCGGGCACGGTCTGGATGGGCGCGCCTACCAGTCGCGACTCGGGCGAGCCGGCGGCGTCGTGGGTGGCAGGGCACGACGTGCCGGCGAACTGCCGATCCATCTGCAGGAAGTCGATGGGCCCGAACCAGTCGACCACGGCCTGAACGCAGCTCGACTGCTCGGCGTTGCCCAGGTCCGCGGCCTCCAGCGCCGCGACGCCGCATGACGTGCCCAGCAGCGCCACCAGGTTGCCGCCGGCAGACTGGCCGAAGGCGGCGAAGCGCTCCGGATCCAGGTTGTAACGCTGCGCGTTGGCCCGCAGCCAACGCACGGCAGCCTTGAGGTCGTGGATCTGCGCCGGAGCCGTGGCCTCGCCGCTGAGGCGGTAGTCGACGCTGGCCACGGCGTAGTCGTTGGCCAGGAATGTGTCGGCCTCGGCGGGATTGCGCTTGTCGCCCATCATGAAACCGCCGCCATGGACATTGACGATCAAAGGGAACGGCCCGTTCCCTTCGGGCAGGTAGATGTCCAGCTTCTGCGTCGGCGAGAGCCAGGCGTAGGCGGCGTCCGCGACCGCCGGGGTGGCGGTGACCCGCGTCATGCCGCCGCCAGGCGCCCCACGGCCGGCCGGCGCAGCGGGCAAGACATCCAAGGTCGGCTCGGGCGCGGCTGCGGGCGTGCTGGTCGCTTCGGCTGGCGCACCCGCAGTGGGCGGGTCGGGCAGCGAAGCTGGCGCGGCCGGCGTTGGCGCAGCGCAGCCGGTGATGACCGCGCCGGCCACGATGGCGAGCCCGCGCAGCAGGGAAGTGCCCCGTCGCGGCGCCCGGTGGTGAGTTGTCGAGGTGGTTGACATGGTCTCCCTGCCCTCTCGTCGTTGCACTATAGCGCCGCGAGGACAAGGCCGAGAAAGCGGCGCTTGACGCGCAGCTGATTGAGCGCCAACTCTGCCGCAGCAACGTCCTCGTCGAGGTGACAGCACTCGTGGCAGGTCAGACACTTCCGACATCCCTGGCTCCTGCATCGCGTTCATGGTTGTTGGATTGTCGGGATGTGGCACGTCGAATGTCATCGGAATGTCACGTCGGATTCCATGAAACGAGAACCTGGCACTCGATCCGGCCGCCGCCTGCGCTGCCCGGTGGTGGCGGCCGACGCCCAGGGCGGGTGAGGGCGGCGACGGGCGGCGCTCGGCGCGGGTCGGCAGCCTGACGCCCCGTCCAGGGTCTTGACAGCCCCCCCCCCGCAGTCGCTACCGTTGGGCGAATCGCAGCGGCAGGGCAGCCCCCCATCCCGCTCGTGGGTCGACCCCGACCCCGGGGTCCGCACCCTGCCGCCGCGAGCGAGAGGAGGCCGCATGGAACGTCGTCGAGCGCACTGCGAGTGGCTGCTGGGGTGGGTCCTGCTGGCGGCGCCGGCCGGGGCGGACACCCTGAGCGTGACCCACGCGGCGGCGATGGGGGGCACCAGCTGGGGGATGCAGGTGTTCCACGACAACACCACCTCGGCGTTCGTCCAGGACGACACGCCGACCGGGGAGAAGAGCTACCGGGCGACGTTTCTGCTCGAGGTGGGCACGGTGACGGTCCCGAGCCACCTCAACTTCCGCCAGGCGCTGCTGCGGGGGATCGGCAGCTGCCCGGGCAGCCCCTCGGTCGCGGTGCTGCAGCTGTGGCTGTACCAGACCGCCAGCGGCACGGTCTCCAACCTGCAGGTCTACGGCAAGGGCAACCAGTGCGGCGACCAGAGCACCACGCGGATCCAGCTCGCCAACAACCAGCCCTACCGGGTGTGCCTGGAGTACCGGACCGGCTCCGGCGGCACCGGCTTCGTGGCCCTGGCGGTGACCGACGCCGCCGCCGCCTGCCCGCCCTCGGGCGACGCTGCCTGGCGCCAGGCCAGCCTGTCCAACAACCTGACCAGCCTCGAGCTGGTCCGCCTCGGCACGCCCGCGACCAACGGTTTCGGCGCCGGCGAGACCGTGACCCTCTCCTTCGACGAGTACGTCTCCGAGGGGGAGGACGGCGCGGGTGTGCCGATGGGCTTCGCCGACGGCTTCGAGTGGGGGGACGTCTCGGGATGGGGTGCACTCGTCTCGGGCTGCAGCACGGTCCTGAGCCCGCCGGCCGCCATCACGGGGTGGAGGTGAGCGATGCGCCGGAGCATCCTGGTCTCAGTGTTCCTCGTGGTCTTCTCCGGGGCGGTCCTGTGGGCACAAGACCCGGACCCGACCGACTACGCGGCGTACTACCCGAACCACGCCCGCGGCCACGTCAACACCGTGTTCGACGCCGGCGCGCTCGACGACGTCAACCTCTACTCCGGCAACCTGACCCTGAGCGTGCCCCTGGGCCCGCCCCTCCACCCCGGCGGCGACCTCCGGTTCCAGCTCGCGCTGCACTACAACTCGGCGTTGTGGGCCGCCGAGAAACGCTGCAGCGGCCACGTCAACGGCCTGGTGCCGGACCAGTGCAACCAGTTCGGGACCGGCGCCCTGCTCGGCGCGCCCGACGTCGGGCTGGGGTGGAGCCTCGAGCTGGGTCACATCGCACCGCGCTTCCCGGGCGAGCTGTTCCTGGTCACCCCGGACGGCGGCGAGCACCAGCTGTTCACCAGCCGCTACGCGGGCTACGGCACCTGCCAGATGCTGACGGCGGAGAGCGTGTGCTACACCCGCGACGGGTCGGACGTGAAGGTGGTCCGGCGCTCAACCCCCGGGACCTACGACGCGTACTTCCCGGACGGCACGATCCACGAGTACACCCGCATCCTCGACAACTACGACGAGGGCCCCTCGAGCCCGACCTACGTCGGGCGCGACTACGCCCGGCAGCGCGACGGCACCTACTGCACCCGGATGAGGGACCGGTGGGGCAACCGGGTCGACGTCACCTACCACGACAACAGCGACCTGAACAACGTCGAGCACACATGGTGGCACGAGGCGTACGACCACGCGACCGAGTACCCGCCGCCGGGCTCGGTCAAGCAAGTCCGGCAGCTGATCCCGGCCACCGTCACCGAGTACCGCGCCGACGGCACGCCGTTGCGGCGAGCGGTCGTGGAGGTCGAGCGACCGGCGAATCTCGAGGGCCGGACCCGGCCCCAGCGCGTCAGCCACGTGACCTTCTCGTGGTGGGACGTGGACGCCAGCGCCTGGGTCCAGCTGCTGCGCTACAACCTCACCTACCTCAGCGACAGCGAGCAGGAGGCGCCCCCGCGTCTCCAGCTGGTGCAGTACTACCCGGCGGTGACCATCGAGGCGGCCAAGCGCACCGACTGGGTCTACCTGCTCGAGAGCGTGGCCGTCGACGGGGAGGACCTCGAGTACGGGTTCCGGTACTGGAGCTGCGCCAGTGACCTGTACCAGGGGTGCGCCGGCATCCCTCAGGAGGACGTGTTCGCGACCTCGAGCGACGTCTTCCCGCAGAGGAGAGGGATGCAGCTCGGGACTCTGCGGCAGGTCGAGCTGCCGACCGGGGGCACGGTCAGCTACGACTACGCGGTCTGGCGGAAGGACCACCACACCCTGCAGCCGTCGAACGGCACCATCCAGTGCGAGGTGGAGAGCATTCCCTGCGGCCCGCCTGCAGGCGGGGAGAGCGAGCCGACCTGCGCCGACGTCAACACCTACTCCCTCGGCGTCGCCCGCCGCGAGGCTCGGGATCGCGACGGCTCGACCCTCGAGCTCGCGACCTACGCGCACACGAGCTCCTCGTACCTCGGCCTGCCGGTTCGCTTCGACGCCGGCTTCCCCGAGGCGCCGAACCCGGCCGTCGACCACCCGGACCAGTCGTACCCGCACCCTGAGCAGTACCTGACCTCCTCGTCGACCACGACGGTCACCACCCACAACGTGGCCGACCTGCCGCCGCGCGCCGACGACGCCGAGTATGTGTTCAGCCTGGGGACGGCAGTGGTGGACAGGGACGGCGACTGCTGGATCGACGGCGGCGAGCCGCTCACGTTTCCCCTGTCCGGGGCGCTGGTCTACGAGCGGCAGTACCGCGGCACCGGCGCCGGCCGCACCCCCACCCGCACCTCGGTCCACACCTCCACCGTCGACGACGAGGCCCTCAACTGGGCCGGCAACGGCTCGCGCTTCGGCACCCAGGTCAACCGCCGCCCGCGCGAGGTGATCACGTACGACCACGGGGCCGCGCTCGGAGGCGCCGACCTGGTCACCGTCACCCGCTACGGCTACGAGTACGACCACTGCACGCCGTCGCTCGGGACCTGCCCGAACCTCTCCAACCCATCCCTGGGCTACACCAGGGCCTTCCCGTCCCACCGCACCACGGTCGAGAGCCAGACCTCCTTCGCCTCGTCGGTCGGCTTCAGCGAGGCAACCATGTACGACCCGCTCGACAGCGCGACCTTCCAGCGCGAGGAGACCACCTTCTACTGGAAGGGCGGCCACGACGCGTGGCTGCTGCAGCGGCCGGCGGACGGCCGGGTGGATGACCTCAGCAACGGATCAGGCGTGGACCATCGCACCAGCCGCGAGTGGTCGGCGAGCCACGGCGAGGTGCTGGCGGAGCGGGTCCACTTCCAGCCCGGCGAAGAGACCCACGACAAGGACGTCGTGACCCGCTACGAGTACGTGACGACCGCCGCCGACCCCGGCGTGGGCCAGGTGCGGCGCCGCCTGGTGGGCCTGGGGGCGTTCATGGAGGGGTCGGACCTGAATGGGCTCGCGCCGGACCTGTCCGAGTACCTCGAGTACGAGCACGCCACTCCGGTCCGGAGGTGGCTGCTCTGCCAGGAGGACGCCCAGGTCCCCCCTCCGCCGCCGGAG
>CAYTJW010000342.1:0-5979 GCA_964438135.1 uncultured Thermoanaerobaculia bacterium | reverse complement strand
CGGGCCACGCCGCCCCGGTTGGCGTTCCAGAGGGGCACCGTGACGCCAACGGCGACGCCATTGGTCGACTTGTCCAATTCACCGGCATGGAAGAGCGAGACGGCCAGGCCCGGGGCGCGCGATTGACGGGCCTCGTCGGTCAGCGCCCGCTGCCGTTCGGCCTCCGCCAGTGCCGCACGCAAGCGCGGATGACGCTGGACGAGCAGGGCCACCAGTTGGTCATGATTCTGAGGGGCCACGTCCAAGGCCTGCGTGTCGCGAATCACCAGGGGCCGCGGAAGCGGCTCGACCGCGAGCGCACGGACCGTCGCCTCCGCGGCCGAGGCCTCGCGTTCCGCGTCGGCGAGAATCCGACGCTGCTTGAGCCATTCGACCGTGGTCTTCAGGCGATCCGATTCGCGGGACTCGCCCAGATCCGCCCGCCGGGCGACGAGGTCACGCAACGATCGCGTGTCCTCCTCAGCGGTTCGCAGGATCACGACGAGTGATCGGGACAACGCCAATCGCGAAAACGCTCGGCGCGCGTCGGCGATGAGTTCCCATTGAATGGCGTCGGCGGACGCGGCGAAGACCTCCACGCCGCGATCGGCGGCCCGGATGCTCGCGCGGCGTGCACCTGGCCACGGGATGGCCTGCGTCAGACCGAAGCCGGACTCAGCCCCCGCCGGGACGGCGGACTCGCCGGGGCGGGCTTGGGACAGCGAGACGTCGAACACCGGATCGGGCCAGCGGCCGACCGCCTGGCGCTCGGCCTGGCCGAGTCCGACGAGCCCAGCGCTCTGCCGAGCGGCGGGGTGCGCACGGAGCACCAACGCGACGTACTGGTCCGCGTCGACAGGACTCTGTGCCCGCGCCTCCTGGCTGCACACCAGCGCGGCGAATGCCGCGACACACACGACTCTTTGAATCGAACACACGACAGAACTCCCCTGACAGCACACAGCAATGCCTGAGACAGCCGCGGCAAGGCCACGGAGTCCCAAGAACGAGGGGCTACAGGAGGTTCAGAGGAGGGTGATACGGAAGAGGGCGAACCCCGGATGCGGGGCGGACGAATCCATCTGGTCCGAGCGGCGCCAGCGGCGTCCCGTCCGGCCGTAACTGGACCATCGCCGTCTGTTCGGTCCGGGAGCAGCAGAAGCAGTCAGGCACGCACGTGCTTGCGCAGGGGTCGCCTTCGTGGGAGTCGGCTGCGGCAAGGATTGGCGTCTGTGCAGCGCCGAGTTGCACCGGTCCGTCACAATGGACGTTGGTCAGATCGGCACAGATCGCCGCGAGCAAGAGCATCGCGCCGATCCGAACCCATCTCGTCCACCAAGCCGCCGATGTTCGACAGGACTGCGCTACCAAGGTACTCACGAGGTTACCACATCTGCAGATCTGACCTCCGACAGTCACTTGATCCGCTTGAAGTGGTTCCGGCTGTACACCTGCAGTGGCTTGCCAGGCTCGCCCAACTCGAACGTCTCGATGAACTCGTCGGCCGAGATGACCTCGTACGTCTCACGCGCACGGGCAGCGTTGTCGTAGTTCTCGAAGCGCTCGCTGTCGAACACCAGCTTCGTCGGCGTGCTCTCCGCGCTGTTGACGGTGCACTGATTCACGAACCCTTCCGGGTGGAACTGCCGGAGCACCAGCGTTCTGCGCGCACATCCGCACGTCCCGCGTCGGTGGACACCTCCGCCGGTGAGATTGCCGGTTTTGCCGTCTCTTCGATCGACGCGGGTGTCGGCGCCCCCGTCGGCCTGCCGAGCGGCCGCCCGCGGCCCCGCACCCGGAATCCCCGCCGCCTTCAGAAACCCGCTGATGGTCTCCCGGCGAATCCAGGTGGCGGATTCGATCCGCACCAGCGTCCATCCCAAGCGCCCGAGGGCACAGATCTGTTGCTGTTCCTGCTGGTCCAAGGCGTTGCACATGCCCACGTAGCACCACGCGGTCCCCGTCGGCGTCAGCGGCTTGGTCGGGCTAGTTAATGCCGGGTTTGAGGTGTCCACTAGTTGCCGGATTTGGGTGTCCACCGAGGCTCCGGTTGGCACTGATCGCCAATCTGACGTCTATTCCCGTTCCCGCATCATCTGCGGCCCTTCAGGCTCTGCTGCAGTGGAGGGTGGCGCGATCTCGTCCGCGACGAGACCGTACCTTCCCTTTGTTGGGTCTCCACTGAACCTCAGGACGACGAACTCGTCGACACCTGACGGCGGCCGGTTGTCCACTACGATCAACTGGAACTCAAGTCCATGCCGGCAGTGTAGGTCCGCGAGAAGCTCATAGAACGCATCGACGATTCGCTGGTCTCGAAAGTCCTTGTCGACGGCATCGTGGCCGACATTGCTCAGCGGTGAGTCAATCAGGAACAGAGACGGAAACAACCCGCCCGAAGTGAGAAAGTACCGCAGCGCCGCGAGGTGCCATGCACACACCGCCAAGGCAATTGCGCCCTTGCTTGACAGCTCTCCGTACGCTTGATCTCGCACGATAGGGATGTACAACCGCGCGTCTATCCTCGCGCCTCGCGAGTCGGGAAACTGGATGTTTCTCAGTACCTCCGCAAACAGAGAGGACATCTGCGAGACCACCTCGTCCCGCGAAGGGCGGTTTGCCTGCCGCTCCTCGAGATCATCTCGCAAAGCCCGGATCCGATCTTCGACTATTGAGATGTTCTTCAGCTCGTCCTCGGCGCGCTGGCGCAGGGCAAGCTGCTCCCTTCGTTGGCGGAGCTTGGAGTCCGTCAGTCCGATAGCGGCCTCAAGTTGCAGCATCTCCCGCATTTCCGGGAAGAGCGCGGCCGGCTCCAGGCGATGAATGAGGGAATCTATGTCCTCGAGAGACGTCAGGCGTTCACGTCTTGCGGTTTCAAGTTCTGTCTGCACCGCCGCCAGATCCCGGACGTATGCTTCCAGGTCCGCGACTCTCCGCTTCAACGACGTCAATCGGCGTTCAACGTCGACGCCCGCGCCCGAAGTCGGTATCGCCCGGTGACAGAGATGGCAAGTGCCATCAGGCGAGTCTTCCGTTCCGAATTCGAGCAACTGCAAGCAGACAGGGCACCGAACGACGGGTAGGCTCCCTACCAACGATTCGCTCTCCTTCAGGAACTCCAACTGCGCACGCTCTCGACTGTACTGGACACGGAGCTTGCCAAGTTGACGCAAGGAGCGAGTCAGCTCCTCTCTTTTCGCTTCCAGGCGTTCGATCTCCTGAGAGAGGGCGTCACGACGACGGGCCAGCTCCAGGTGCTGCCCACGGCGGGTCTCGGTGGCCGACCTGGCTTCACCCACTCGCGCATCCAATACGCGCCGCTCCGCATCAAGATTCTCGATCTCCCTTCGCAGGTCTTCTGCGATCGGCACCCGGGATTGCTGTAGGAAGGTCCGGACGTTGTCCAGGTATTGCCGCCGACCAGCCAACTCCGACTGACACTCGTTCAGCGAGGCGGAGAGACCTGCGGCGACGTCATCGTACAACGAGGCGAGGATCTCGAACGCCGCACGCCACTTGATTGCGAGCGGCGGCTGCTGCTCGAAGAAGCCCGACTTCGGCGAGTCGATTCGATCCTGATCGACGTACAGGAAGTGCATCAGATCCCTAAGGCTGAACGTCGACAGATCCGATGAGGGCTGAGTAGGCGCGGTCTTCACCTTGATATTGTCTAGACGAAGACGCCGCAGCAGTTCACGGCTGATCGATTTGTCCCCTGGGTCGTGGACTGCGGATACTTCTTCGCCGTCGACGGACTCCGTCAGCACGTCGTCAATCGTTCCCTGATACACGCGAGCCTTCCGATTGACCGAGTGCAGCGACCGCTGGACAACCAAGCGCTCGCCTGCCACATCGCACTCTAGAAGCACGTCCGAGCATTTCGAAATCTCTGGGTATTTCGGTCTACTCGATGCCCCCAAGGCATAGTCGATCAGGGCGAGCACAGAGCTCTTGCCGGTCGAAATCGGACCTGCGATGACGTTCACACCGTCGTGGAACCGCGCGTCGTAGACGGCGCCGGGAGCAAGCAGGGCGAGCCTGATCACCGATAGCCTTGTTCTCATTGTTCGATGTCCAGTAACCATTCGGCGAAGGGGCGGGTTAGGCGGTCGGCCTCGCTAGATTGGTCAGGAAACGACTGCCGGATGGCGCGTGATAGCTCGCGGTAACTGCGCCGCCGCCATTGCGTTGCTGCAACCGTGGCTATCGACCTGACGGCCTTCGAGAAACTCGATGTGAACCGTCTGGCAACGACACTTCCTGTCTCGGTCACGCGAAACGCCGCGGACTCAGCGTCCGTCACGGTCGCGTCTTCCCGCACCAAGTCCCGCACGATGAGTTCGGTGGCAACAGCCTGGAAGCGCGCGCGGGCACCTTCGAATCGTCTCGACGCAAAGAGATCTGCTATACCTGCTTCCTCCAGGTCGTACGCCCTGAGGACCGGATGCAGGTCGGTCAGTTGCACCAGGAACAACCGCGGGTTTTGAGTCACGAAGTCAATCAGTACGGCGAGGTCGAACTCCAGCGGGCCTGCGGTGGTCTCTTTCCACGTATCGAAGACCAGCAGAGCCCGCGCCATCGAGAACGATGCCGCCTGAGCGGGCGACAACAGCGAGTGGCGCTTCGCGGCGTTCACGTGTTCGCGCCTCCTGGTTCGGGTTCTCGGCCAATCGCCTCAAAGTTGGCGGTCCACCCTGCTTGGCAAATGTCAGCCCAGTAATGGAGGCCGCCCTTCTTGTGTGCGACCTGCGCGCCAAGCTCATCGCACCTGAGTCTTCCGTTGTGCTCGGCTACGATGGCCTGATTCACGGCGTTGTACAGAGGACGTCCCATTCCCGCAGGTAAGTGCCGGTTGTACAACTCCTCCCACAGTTCGTAGATTCGCTCCTGGAGATCCTCGAGCGCGCCAACCTCTTCGCGCGTTCCCCCCGCCGTCACCGCCTCCCGCAGCAGTTCGAAGTTGTAGAAGGCAGTTCGAGCGGCACGATGCTGGAGGATACCCGCGGCTTCGATCTTCTTTACGAAGAGTGCATTGCACAGGTGATCTGGAGAGGGAAGGGACGCGAGACGCTGCAGCCTCGACTGAAGGGCCGCGAGCAACTCGTCGATAGTCTGTCCAACCGGCGGCCGCAGCGCCAAATCAAAGACACCCTGCAAACTGTCGGTCGCTCGGAAGGCCTCGAAGTGGGTGCTTGTCCACAACTCCATCTGGACCTGGTGCTTCGACATCTGCCTACTTCGCCATCCCTGCCACCATCGCACCTCGTCCGTAGACATCTCGATCGGGATACAGAGCGTCCAGAGCACCAGGTGTTTGAAGTACTTCGATTCGACACAAGTC
Organism: uncultured Thermoanaerobaculia bacterium; assembly: GCA_964438135.1. GTDB lineage: Bacteria > Acidobacteriota > Thermoanaerobaculia > Thermoanaerobaculales > Sulfomarinibacteraceae > CAYTJW01. The sequence goes on along the minus strand of CAYTJW010000342.1, from coordinate 659 downwards.
TTCCACGACGCACGAATCTGCGAGCGCTGGGCCTCGTAGAGCCCATCACAGAAGTACTTCGCTTGATAGACCCGCACCTGTGATTCGAAGTCGCCAACCAGAGTGTCGATGCCCTCATCTCCCGGCGACGGTCGGATTGAGAGGGCGTCTGGATAGTCGCTTCTCACACAGTGGGTGACCAACTGAGAGAAGACTCTTCGCGCCCCGTCCTCCGTCCACAGATCCCTTAGCACACGCAGATCGAGCATTGGTTACGACCTCTGAGCGGCGCTTCTGTGCGCTTCCGGTTCGGCGTCCGACTGGTTCTAACCTGATGCCTCGTGTATGCCAAGCGGGTGCTGACGCCCGCTACTCTACTCTCTACGCCGGGTATAGCGGAACTCCGTTCCCCATGGCGCATCATCCCGGAAGGTCGCGGCGCCCCGCACTGAGGAGCCCACGGGAACTCGGCGGGGGCCCAACACAGTCCGCGAAGTCATGAATGCGCTAATTCCCCCGCCGTGGGAGACGCGGTGGAACCAGTGTCCCTCACCGTTGCCGGCTTGAACGACCGCGACGGCGGGCCTCACCGAAGACTTACATCACCTCATCCGACAACCCCAACTCCCTCAGCGCCGACTTGGTCTCGTCGGTCTTCGACTTCGTCTGGTCGGGAGCCA
>CAYTJW010000341.1:0-5982 GCA_964438135.1 uncultured Thermoanaerobaculia bacterium | reverse complement strand
GAGGCGGTCTCCGCGCCCCCGCTCGGGCCGGCCCAGGCGGCGATGCCGGCGGCCGCCGCGGCGGTGCGCGATGCGGTCGACTTCTACGGCAGCCTGCGGGTGCGGCCGGCGGTGTCGTTCGACGGCGACGCCGAGGTCTCCAACAAGGTGTCGCGGATCGGCTGGTCCGGCTCGGTCGACGCCGGCAAGGGCTTCGGCGTCTCCGGCCAGCTCGAGCTCGGCGTCAACGTGGTCGACCAGAACCCGCGCCTGGTGATCGGCGGCGACCCGGGCTACGCCTACGGCGAGGGCAGCCAGGCGGTCACCACCCGCCTCGGCGTCGTCGGCTTCGAGAGCCCCTACGGCAGCCTGACCTGGGGCAAGCAGTGGTCGGTGTACACCGACGTGTCCGGCCTCACCGACAACTGCCAGAGCTACGGCGGCGACGCCCTCGGCACCTACGCCGCCGGCACCGACGGCGGCATCGCCGGCACCGGCCGCGCCGAGAAGGCGATCCAGTACCGCCACCGCCTGGGCCCTTTCCACCTCGGCCTGCAGGCCCAGAACCGGAGCCGGACCGAGAACAAGCCCCGCTTCGGGGCGACCTGGGCCGCCTCGTTGCTCGTCGACCTGACCGACTCCCTCGCCCTCGGCGTCGCCTACAACGAGGTGCGGGACGGAGTCCCCGACCCCGAGCCCAACGAGCCCAGGGAGGGGGACACCGCGGCGGTGGTCGCCCTGCGCTACCAGAAGGGGCCGCTCTACCTGGCCGCGGGCGCCGCCGACCTCGACCAGCACGAGGTCGACGAGCGGGGCCGCACCTTCGACGGCACCGGCTTCGAGCTGTACGGCCAGGTCGACGTCTCCCCGCGCTGGTTCCTCTACGCCGCCGGCAACGACCTCTCACCTGACGGCGCCGAGGTCGGGGAGTACCACATCCGGTACGGCGTCGCCGGGGTCGGCTACCGGATCTCGGGATCGACCGCGCCCGGCCCGGTGCCGGCCGCGGGCGGGGTGCAGGTCGGCACCGAGGTCCTCTTCAACGACAGCACCGCGAGCGACGGCGAGGACCTGGCCGAGAGCGTGCTCACCTTCTTCGTCAACTACGGCTGGTGAGCCGCCGCCCCCAGGTAGAACTTCGGGTGGCGGGGGCGGGATCGCGCACCGTAAACTGCGAGCTGTGATCGGTATCGCCCCCGGCGGCGCCGGGTTTCGGCGGGAGGGCTCAGCTATGGCGGTCGTGCGACGCGTGGCGCTGGTGGTCGTGGGGTGCGGGCTGCTGGCGGGCGTGGCCCGGGCCGAGGAGCCGGCGCTGAAGCCGCCGCCCTCGAAGCCGCGGGTGGCCCTGGTGCTGTCGGGCGGCGGCGCCCGCGGCGCGGCCCACATCGGCGTGCTCAGGGTGCTCGAGGAGCTGCGCGTGCCCGTCGACCTGGTGGTCGGCACCAGCATGGGCTCGATCATCGGCGGGCTCTACTCGACCGGCTGGTCACCCGACGACATGGAGACCCTGCTGCTGGCGGTGGACTGGGCGCGGGTCTTCTCGGACCGGGTCGAGCGCACCGAACGCACGTTCCGGCGCAAGCTCGACGACTACCCCTACCTGATCCAGACCAAGCTGCGCTTCAGGGGCTTCAGGCCGTACCTGCCGTCGAGCGTGCTCGCCGGCCAGCGACTCGAGCTCCTGCTGCGCTCGATCGAGATCTACTCGACCGGGGAGACCGATTTCAACCGGCTGCCGATCCCCTACCGCGCGGTGGCCTGCGACCTGGCCACCGGGGGCGCGGTGGTCCTCGACCACGGCAGCATCGCGACCGCAATGCGGGCCTCCATGTCGATCCCGGCCGCCTTCCCGCCGGTCGATCTCGACGGCAGGAAGCTCATCGACGGCGGCTCGGCCGCCAACTTCCCGGTCGGCATCGCCCAGCAGCTCGGCGCCGAGCACGTCATCGGCGTCGACATCTCGAGCCAGCTCGACGACAAGGGCCTCGAGTCGGTGTTCGGCGTCTACGGCCAGCTGTCCAGCATCCTCATCGCCTCGAACCGGGACGAGGACACGAAGCGGCTCGGCCCGGGCGACGTGCTCATCGTGCCCGAGCTCGGGGACCTCTCGTTCGTCGACTTCAAGCGGGCCAAGGAGGCGGTCGCCATCGGCGAGGCGGCGGCGCGCGCTCGCGCCGCCGAGCTGCAGCGCTACTCGGTGTCCGAGGCGGAGTACGCCGCCTACCAGGCCGGCCACCGGCGGCGGACCGCGGAGGCGCCGGTGGTCGACGAGGTGCAGCTGGTGAACTCGAGCCCCGTGGCCGACGAGATCGTGGAGCGGCGGCTGAACGTCGTGCCCGGCGCCCCGCTCGACTACGAGCAGCTCGAGGACGACCTGATCAACCTCTACAACCTCGACTACTTCGGGGTCATCACCGACCGCATGGAGCGGGCAGGGGGCAACCGGCTGGTCGTCGAGACGCCCAAGCCGCGCCACGGCCGGGCCAGCATGATGTTCGGCCTCTCCTTCGCCAACGACTTCCAGGGCGACTCGCAGCACGCGTTCACCTTCCGCCATCGGCTGCTGGCCGCGAACCGGCGCGGCGGCGAGTGGACCAACGTCCTCCAGACCGGCGACACCATGCTCCTCAGCAGCGAGCTCTACCAGCCTCTCGACTCGCGGATGACCTGGTTCGCGGCGCCCTACGTCGAGGGGCGGCGGGTCCTGCTGCCGCTGTGGCTGGACGGAGAGGAGGTGGCCGAGTACTGGATGGAGCGCCAGCTCGCCCGGGTCGACGCCGGCAGGACGCTGGGCAACTGGGGCGAGCTGCGGGTCGGGGTGCTGGCGTCGACGAACAGCGGCGAGACCCGGGTCGGCGCCACGACCTGGCCCGACGTGGAGTCCGACCTCGCCGGCGCCGAGCTGGGCTTCCGCGTCGACACCCTCGACGCGGTCATCTTCCCGACCCGCGGCCTCCGCGTCGACGCCCGCTACACCTACGGCCTGGACGCGCTCGGCTCGGACGAGGACTACGAGCGCGCCTCCCTCGCCGTCGACGGCGCCCTGAGCTGGAAGAAGCTGACCTTCGTCCCCGGCCTCGAGCTCGCGAGCAACCTGTACGACGACCCGTCCATCTTCAACGCCTACCCTCTGGGCGGCTTCGCCCGCCTGTCCGGGCTCGGCCGGGACGAGCTGCTCGGCAAGCACACCGCGCTGGCGCGACTGCTCGTCTACCAGCAGCTGGCCGGCTTGAAGATCGTCTCGGCCAAGGTCAGAGTCGTGGGCGGCATCTCGCTCGAGACCGGCAACGCCTACCTCGAGGACGACGGCATCACCTGGGACTCGCTGCGCTTCGCCGGCAGCGTCTTCGTCGGCGCCGACACCAGCGCCGGGCTGATCCGCCTCGCCTACGGCTTCAACGACGGCGGCAGCTCGCGGGCGATGTTCTGCTTCGGCCAGAGCTTCTGAGCGGGTCGCGGCGGGAGGAACGCGGCATCACGGGCGCCCGCCGGTGCGGAGTCGACGGCTGGCGGCGGCGCACCGCCTCGCGACCCCTGCGCTCAGTCCACCCAGCGCAGCTGCCAGGCCACCGCGTAGGAGTCGAAGTCGGAGCCGAGGCGGGTGGTGGCGCCGGTGCTCCACGCCAGCTTGACCGACTGGGCATGGGACAGCGGTACCGCCAGGGTCAGGCCGAGCCGGGAGCTCTCCTGCCAGTCGTCCTTCTCCACCCCGTCCACGGTGGTGCGGCCGCCGCGGTAGCCGGTGGCGTCGAACGCCAGCCACAGGCCGGGGCGGAAGGTGTAGGCGGCATGCGCCTGGAGGCTGAAGACCGGGTCCTGCTGCCGCACCACGCCGCCGTAGAACTCGTCGTTGTCGGTGAAGATCCAGGAGCCGGCGTAGAGGTCGAGGTACCAGGAGCCGACCGGCTGGGACAACCCCAGCTCGGCCTTGGCCGCCCAGCGGTTGGCGCCGAGGTTGACGAGCTTGTCCGCGTGGTACTCGCCGAGGGGCGGCACCACGGTCAGGCTCGCCCCCAGGGTGGTGCAGGGGGTGCGCGCGGCGAACTCCTGCGGCGTCGCCGCCGGGCCACCGAGGAGGTTGACGGCCAGGCGCAGGCGCGGGTCGCCGAGCCCGGAACGGCGAACGCTGGTGAACTCCTCGAACACGTCCCCTTCGACCCGGCCCCACACGTACGGCGCGGCGACGCCGAAGCTCGCCGACCTGCCCCACAGGCCGAAGGTGCGGCTGTAGGCCAGCGTCACGCCGTTGAGCCGGGCCGCGACGTCCTCGAGCGGCAGGGTCGGGTCGGTCAGCACGTTGCCGGTGGAGTGGGCGTACACCACCCCGGCGAAGCTGACCCCCACCGGTGCCGGCGAGTAGGCCCGCGGCTCGAGCTCCTGCGCGCCGGCGAGCGCGGCGCCGAGGAGCGGGGCGCAGGCGAGCGCCACAACGCGGCGCGCGCCAGCCCTCGAACCGCCGTCGGTCCGGCCTCTCCGCATGGTCCCCTCCTCGCACTGCGACGCTCGCGCGCCGGTTGCGAGTATAGCCGCGGCTCGCGGCAGCGGCCACGGGCCGGGCGGGCACCGGTCCGAGGAGGGTCGCCACCTGACCGTGCCCGTTACCGCACCCGTGCCCGACGGGGCGGGCGGGGGCCTTCGAGGGCAGCGCCTCGGGTCGGCGCCGACCCCGGGATGCCGTGACAGGCCGGCACCCGCAGCCAGGGACATCGGGTACGGGCTCGGGAGAGCACGCCTCGACCGTCGGGGAGGATTCCGCTAGAACAGGTAGCGCAGCCGCATCTGCAGCTGGCGCGCGTCGCCGCGCTGGCCGTCCTTGTTCTCGCGCGTGCCGTAGATGACCTGGACGCCGGCGTCCAGGCGCGGGATCGGCGACCAGAGCAGGTTGAGACTGAGGCGGTGAGTGCGGCGGTAGGCGTCGCCGGGCTGGAACGAGAGCGGGTCGACCTCGACGTAACCCCAGATGAGCGAGGAGCGCAGCTCGTTGAGGCTCAAGAAGCCGGGCAGGCCGGGGATGCCGGGCCAGCGGTGCTCGTAGTCGACGTACAGGCCCCACTCGAAGGGGACGTCGAAGGCGCCGGTCGCCGGGTCGAACACCCCGTCGAGGCCGCCGGCCGAGTCGAGGTCGTTGACGTAGCGGGCGATGCCGTGACCGCCGTTGACCTGGAACACGACCCGGTCGTCCGGCGTCCACCAGCGGGCCGGGACCACGCCGCTCAGGCTCAGGCCCCAGGCGCCACGGCTGTGGACCAGGTTCGGCGCCACGTCGAGCTCGGCGCGGACCTGCTTGGCGACCAGCGAGGCCTGCAGGTGGCCGCCCGGGAACTCCCGGCGCAGGCGCACGATCAGGTCGGGGATCTGGTTCACGCTCTCGCCGCCGCCGATCGAGGCCTGCGACAGCTCCCCGGCGAGGGCCAGCTTGACGTCGCGGCCGAGGGTGCGGGTCCACCGCACCTGCGGCTGCCGGATCACGTTCTCGGCGTTCATGCCCTCGAAGTCGATGTCCCCGTGGTCGGCGTTGGGGTCCGAGAAGGTCGAGCCGGCCTGGCCGACGAGCCAGTCGCCGTACTGGAGGTAGGCGTGGCGCAGCCGGAAGCTGCCGCCCGAGCCGGCGAAGTCCCCCTCCACGAAGGCCCGCATCTCCCCCACCGCGGTGGGGGTGCGGACGTCGAAGTTGAGCCGGCTCGGCCCGGCCCACAGCGACAGCCGCTCGCCCTTGCCCGCCTCCGGGGTGCCCTCGACCGGGATCGAGTAGGTGAGGAACCGGTCGTCCGAGCCGAGCGCGTCGAGGGTGTGGACCAGGCTGGTCCAGACCTGGCCGCCGAAACGGATCGCGGTGGTGGTCCCCGGCACCCGGAACGAGCCGGGGAAGTCGCCCGCCGAGACCACCTCGGCCGGGATGTCCGGGCGCTCCCTGGCCGAGGTCTCGAGCTCGGCCAGGCGCTGCTCGATGTCCGCGAGCGGCGCCGCCGGCTTGCCCTCGAGCCCGGCGAGGCGCTGGTTGAG
>CAYTJW010000340.1:0-6005 GCA_964438135.1 uncultured Thermoanaerobaculia bacterium | reverse complement strand
GGGGCGTCGGCGAGGGGCGGGCGCCGCTGCGGCTGGCCGCGGTCGACGTCGGCTCCAACGCCATCCGTTTCCTGGCCGCCGAGGTCACGGTCGAGCGCCAGGTCCGGGTCCTGGCCAGCGACCGGCGGCCGGTGCGCCTCGGCCACGGCGTGTTCGTCTCCGGCCGCCTCGACGGCGCGGCGGTGGAGGCGGCCGTGGCGGCGCTCGCCGAGCTGCGCGGGGAGGCCGACCGGCTCGGCGTCAGCCACCTGCGGGCCGTGGCCACCTCGGCGGTGCGGGAGAGCTCGAACCGGGCCGAGCTGGTCGACCGCGTCCGTCGCGAGGCGGGCCTGGAGCTGGAGGTGATCTCGGGCTCGGAGGAGGCGCGCCTGGTGCACCTGGCGGTGGCCGCGCGGCTGCCGCTGGGCGACCGCCGCTGGCTGCTGGTCGACCTCGGCGGGGGCTCGGTCGAGGTGTCGGTGGTCGACGCCGCCGGCATCCTGTGGAGCGAGTCGCACACCATGGGCTCGGTGCGGCTGCTGGAGGCCCTGACCGGCGCCGGCGACGAGCCGGGGCGCTTCCTGCGCCTGCTCGAGGAGTACGTCGGCACCCTGCGCCTGCCGGCCGCGGTCGGCGACGGCGGGTTCGCCGGCTACGTCGCCACCGGCGGCAACATCGAGGCGCTGGCCCGCCTCGCCGGCGAGCCCGACGAGGCCGGGGTCACGACCCTGCCGCTCGCGACCCTGCGGGCACTGGTCGAGAAGCTGGCCCGGCTCTCCTTCCGCCAGCGGGTGGTCGAGCTGGGTCTGCGCGAGGACCGGGCCGACGTCATCCTGCCCGGCGCGCTGGTCTACGAGCGGCTGGCGGTCCTGAGCGGGGCGAGCGAGATCCTGGTGCCCCACGTCGGCATCCGCGACGGGGTGGTGCTCGACCTGGCCGACGCCCTGACGCGCGGCTCCAGCCACCGCGACCGGCAGGCGCAGGAGGTCGAGTCCGGCGCCCTCGCCCTCGGCCGCAAGTACCTGTTCGACGAGGCCCACGCCCGGCAGGTGGCGCGCCTCGCCCTGGCCCTGTTCGACCAGCTCGCCGGCCTGCACGGCCTCGCCGAGGCCGACCGCCGGCTGCTGCAGGCGGCGGCCCTGCTCCACGACATCGGCCAGTTCGTCAGCTACCAGGCCCACCACAAGCACTCCCAGTACCTGATCGCCGCCTCCGAGCTGGCCAGCTTCACCGCCCGCGAGATGCTGCTGGCGAGCACGGTCGCCCGCTACCACCGCAAGGGCGAGCCGGCGCCCCACCACTACGGCTTCGGCCAGCTGGACGAGGGCGAGCGGCGGCGGGTGGTGCGCCTGGCCGCCATCCTCCGCCTGGCCGACGCCCTCGACCGCGAGCACGCCGAGCGGGTGCGGGAGGTGCGGGCGACGGTCAAGGGCTCGACCGTCACCCTCTGGCTCGAGGGCCAGGGCGACCTGCTGCTCGAGGCCTGGGCGGTGAAGCGCAAGGCGGAGCTCTTCGCCACCGTCTTCGGCTGCCGCGTCAAGCTGCGGCGGGCCGGCGAGGAGGTGTAGGGCAGGTGCTACGTGTCACGATGTTCACGAAGTTGCTGCGTTCTGCTGGGTGCCACGCGAGCGCTCGGCGAGGTCGGATGGTCGTGACACGGGGCGCTCCTCCGGCACCCCTCCACCCTTGACCGCAGGGCTGTCGGGAGTGTCTGACCTGGCACGGGATGCGGGATGGCAACCGCCCGCCGCCCCTCGCCGACGGGCTGCTCCTCAGTCCAGCTCGACGCACTCCTCGACCCAGAGCGGCTCGGCGGAGTCGCTCCACCTGCGGCTGTACCCGTGCCCCCCTGGCACTCCGTCCTCAGTCCGGTCGTTCGTGACCACCAGCTCGCCACCCCCCTCCCCGGCCTCGGCATACGCCGAGTAGCACAGGGTCGCCGGGGACTCGAAGGTCAGGGTCACGCTCCAGCCCGACTCCGGCTCGCCGACGACGGTGGTGGTCGAGATGCCGTTGCCGTACGTGAAGGCGTACGCCCGTACTCCCGGGCTGTAGCTGAGACTCAGCGTGACCTCCCAGGTCCTCGGGGTCGTACGCTGGGGCTCCCGGCTGACCGGGGCGACGTAAGTGCCGTCGCCAGAAAGGTTGCTGACCCGCGACAGGTAGGGGAAGACCCCCGCCCAGCCGGAGACCGCGACCATGGTGTCGTCGACCTCCCGGTCCTCGACCCCGAACAGGCGGAACAGGTCCTGCTGGGTCCACCCGAACGGCCCCATCTCGACCGAGATCGCCTCCGACCACTGGCCGGTGGCCGGGTCGTAGAGCTCGAGGCTCACCGTGCTGGCCGTGTGGGTGGTGTTCACCAGACCGACGTTGGTGCGCACGCCGTCCTCGCCGGGTCGGTTGCCGGCCCCGAGCAGCAGCAAGTCCACTCTGGAGGACGGGAGGACGTGCGGCATCCCGGGCCTCCAGGGGATCAGGTTCGGGTCGAACGCCGGGATGCCCTCGCCGTGGACGCCGGTCCCGCCGCCGTCGTTCGAGGTCCGCGACGTGGCCTCGAAGGGGTGCTCGGATGCCAGCCGCAGGGCACCCGCCCGGTGCTGGCCGAAGAGCTCGAACACCGCGTCGTGGATGTCGACCACCGCCAGCGGCGCGATCTCGACCGGGACCTCGGTCAGGCTCTCCGTTCCTTCGGCGTCGGCCAGGAGCGAGACCCGGACGATGATCGTCCGGTCGGAGGCCCGGCTGACGAGGCTCAGGTCGGTCGACCAGTGGGTGCCGTACAGACCCGGGTTCGAGGCCGCCGCGGGGATGACCCTGACGTGGGTGTCGGCGCACTCCAGGCCGGCCGCCGCGAGCAACCCGCAGGCCACCACGACGCACAGCGCAAGGGGTCCTCTCTCGCTCATCGCTTCCTCCTCCTCCCACCGCTCGGGGAACTGCGCTCGTCCCTCCAATGTGGGGCTGCAAAAAAAAAAGTCAAGGAAGTTGCGCGCGGTGTCGCGACCGTTGGCACTGGCCCGCGACGGGCGCGGCTGGCAGGCGCGTCGCCTCGACGGTCGAGCCCGGCGGAGCACGCAGGACGCCGGCCGCCTCGAGGTCCAGGTCGAGGTCCGGGTCCGGGGCGGCGAGGGATCTGCTACCTTTCGCTGCTGGAGTGGAGGTGCCCGTGAAGGTCCGCCCCGCGCTCGTCGCCCTGCTCGCCCTGGTCCTGGTCCCGTCGGTGCTCGCGGCCGGCGACGCCGCGCTGCTGCGGCTCGACGGCCCCGGCCTGGACCGCAACGCCCTGCTCGCGGCCGGGGTGCCGGTGTCCGAGGAGCTGGGGGGAGGCTTCTTCGCCGTCGGCGAGCCGCAGGCGTTGGCGGGGCTGGCGCGGCCGCTCGGGGCGCGGGTGGCGGTCGTCGACCTGGGCCGCGAGGGGCGCGAGTGGCTGGTGGCGTCCTTGCGCGAGGGCCACGACCTCGCCGAGCTCGCGACCTGCGGCGAGGTGGTGTGGTCCGCGGGGCGGACGGCGGTGGTAGGGGCGGCTGCGGCCGACGTCGCCGGCTGCCTGGCCGACCCGCGCTGGATGAGCCGCCCGCTGCGGCGCGAGGCGCTGCGGCCCTGGCGGCAGGCCCCGACGGCCCCGGAGCGGCTCGAGGTCAAGCCGCTGGTGCAGCAGATGGTCGCCGAGCTCACTCAGGCAGACCTGGTCGGCGACTGGACCGACATCGTCACCTCGGCCAGCGAGCGCTTCTCCGACATCGACCAGTGGGGCGGCTGCCTGGTCGCGGCCGAGCTGGTGCGCGACCGACTGGTCGCCGCGGGCCTCCCGACCGGGCTCGAAACCTACCGCTCCGGCTGGGCGCCCAACGTGGTCGCCGAGCTGCCCGGGGTGACCCACCCGGAGCAGGTCTACGTCGCCATCGGCCACCTCGACGACTCCTCCGGCTGGATCGAGCAGCCGCCGGCCCCGGGCGCCGACGACAACGCCTCGGGCGCGGCCATGGTGGTGGCCCTGGCCGAGGTCATGTCCCGCTATCGGTTCGCCAGCACGGTCCGCTTCGTCGCCGTCACCGGCGAGGAGCAGGGGCTGGTCGGCAGCGAGGCCTACGCCAGCGCGGCCGCCGCGGCCGGCGACCAGATCCTCGGCGTGCTCAACGCCGACATGATCGCCTGGGAGGGCAACGGCGTGCCGGCGACCGGCGAGAACCTCGACCTGATCTACAACTCGGCCTCCTCGGCCCTGCTCGCCACCTTCGTCCAGGCGGCCGCCGACTACGCGACCGGCTGCCCGGTCAACGCCCTGCTGTGCGGCGACATGCAGCAGAGCGACCACTGGCCGTTCTGGTCCGCAGGGTATCCGGCCCTGTGCGGCATCACCGACGACGAGGGCATCTGCGGCTCGGGCGGCAGCTACCCCTACTACCACTCGGCCAACGACACCATCGCCAACTGCGGCGACACCGGCTTCTTCACCGCCGCGACCCGGGCCTACCTGGCGACCCTGGCGCACCTGGCCGACCCGCTGTGCGCGGTGCCGGCCGCGCCGACCGGCCTCTCCGCGGCCGCGGACGGCGACAACCGCGTCGCCCTGGCCTGGTCGGCGGCCGGCGCCGGCTTCCAGGTCGAGGTGCTGCGCGCCCCCGGCGGCTGCGCCGGCCCGCTCGCCTGGGTGTCGGTCGGGACCACGACCGCCACCGCCCTGGTCGACACCACCGCCTCCGGCGGGGTGACCTACGCCTACGCCGTGCGGGCCCTCGACGGCGCCTGTGCGTCGCCGATGAGCGCCTGCGTCGAGGCCGCCACCACCGGCGCCTGCACCGAGCCGCCCGGCTTCGCCGGGGTCGCCACGGTCGGCGACGGGCACGACCCGACCTGCACCCTGACCGTCAGCTGGAGCCCGGCCACCCCGTACTGCGGCGGGGGGGCGAGCTACAGCGTCTACCGCTCGACCACCCCCGGCTTCGTGCCGGGAGACGGCAACCGGGTCGCCCAGGGCCTCGCCGGCACGAGCTGGGTCGACACCGGCAACCTCGCCTCGCGCGAGCCGGTCTACTACGTGGTGCGGGCGACCGACCTCGGCAACGGCGTCGAGGACGCCAACGCGGTCGAGGCCGGCGGCGCGCCGACCGGGCCGTACGCGATCGGCACCTGGAGCGACGACGGCGGCGACACCGGCTCGGCCGGGCTCGAGCCGACGGCGCCGTGGTCGCTGGCCGCGACCGGCGGCCACGACGGCCCGGCCGTCTACCGCACCGGCTCGTACGGCGACAACCTCTGCGCCGGCCTGGCCACGCCGCCGCTGCGCCTCGGCAGCGGCGCGACCCTGACCTTCTGGTCGAAGCACGACCTCGAGTCGGGCTGGGACAAGGGCGTGGTCCAGCTCTCCACCGACGGCGGCGGCTCGTGGGCCCGGGTCGAGGTCGCCTACCCGGCGAGCTCGAGCTACACCTCGGACGCCTGCGGCCTGCCCGCCGGCACCTACTTCACCGGCTCGGGCCTGACCTGGGCCGAGTACAGCGCCTCGCTCGCGGCCTGGGCCGACAAGGACGTCGTGCTGCGCTGGGCGCTGTCCTCCGACGGCAGCATGAACGGCACCGGCTGGTGGGTCGACGACGTCGCCATCACCCAGGTCATGGTGCCGGGCGAATGCGAGCCGGGCCTGCCCGGCCAGGTGTTCGTCGACGGCTTCGAGGGCGGCACGACCGGCGCCTGGAGCGCGACGACGCCGTAGGACGGAGCCCCGCCCGGCAGGCGGGACGCCGCCACAAGGGGGTCTCGCGCCCGCCCCGGCGGGGCCCGCGTCTGCTACCCTTGCGGACCGCGGCCGGCGGGCACGTGCGCCGACCTGGAGGCGACGATGAGCTCTGTGCGACCCCGCGTCCTCTTCCTGCTCCTCCTCACCTGCTGCGCCGCGCTGGCTCAGGCCGGCGAGGAGGCCCTGCTGCGGGTCGAGCGGCCGGCGGGCGTCGACCGCAACGCCCTGCTCGACCGCGGCCTGCCGCTGGTGGCCGAGCTGGACGGCTGCTTCCTGGCGGTCGGGG
>CAYTJW010000339.1:0-6012 GCA_964438135.1 uncultured Thermoanaerobaculia bacterium | reverse complement strand
CAGAAAACCGCGCCCCACAGCCGAATTCACGCGGTTCCTCGTAGCCGGCGACACCATCGTCGAGCACTGGGTCGATGTCCGCTTCGAGAATGGGCGCCGCCACCGGGTCGCCGTCGCGGAACTCGGCGACTCCTTCCAGCTGACGGCCGTCGTCGCCCGCCGGCGGGTCGTCGCCCAGCACGGCGACCTGGCCCTCCGGTCGTGGCTGCGCAACCGGTCCACCCAGCTGGTGGGGTTTCGCATCGACCATCGCCGGCGCCTGGTCGGCGAGGCGTGGGTCCCGAAGGCGGGCCTCACCGCCCGCGAGTTCCAGCTCTATCTGCGAGCAGTGGCGGCCGAGAGCGATGCGTACGAGTACGCGCTCACGGGTGCGGACGAGGAGTAGTCGGTGTCCGGCCAGCACGAGGGTCGACCTGCGCCCGCACCTGCCCCGGTGCGATCCGCCATCGTCACCGCGTGACCCGAGGGGCCGGGCTCCCCCCTCGCCGCCAAGATCCTCGAGGCCGAGGGGGTAGCCCGCCGCGACCCCCGCCTCGTCTAGGCCCACCCCGAGGTCTGCTTCGCCGCACTCGCCGGCGAGCCGCTCCGGGAGCGCAACAAGACCTGGGCCGGCCAGGCGCGGCGCCGCCGGCTCCTCGCCGCGGCCGGCATCGTCCGGGGCGACCACCTCGGCCCCTGAGGCGTCGGCCCCCCCGACGGACGTTGTGCCGGGCATGCGGAAGTGACGATTCGCGAGCGCGGGGCGACAACCAGCTCCTGGAAGCGGTCGCAGACGAAGTCGTAGTAGGCGGTGTCGGCGAGAGCGGAGGCCGACAGAGGTGTCGGGAAGCCACTCCGGCGCAGCCACTTGACGACTCGGCTGTCGAGCGGCGTCCCGTACTGAACACTGAACCGGGCACCGAAGCTCGCTTACCTGGACCTCGTGACCAAGGAGGAGAAGAAACCGATCCCCGGTTCAGTCAACGTCCCGACGATCATGCCCCGGTCGAGAAGACGGTTCTGTTCTTCACACGAGGTCTCGGGGAGGAGAGCACATGAATGGCACGCTGCCAGGTTGCAGCTGTCTGGGCCCTGCCCTTCGCTCTCGATGCACACCGGATCTGCCGAGCACCACCGCGCCCGGTCGAGCGCCACGCCGAGGACGCGATCCAGTCGTCCGCCGCGACCCATCCTGACAAGCCCCCCCATCGTTCCCTCCGAGTCGCCGGCAGCGGTGTAGATCAGAATCCCTGCCATCGGGCGGGAGACATCGTCGGAGCTGTACAGGCGCTCGCGCAGGGATGCAGAACCATATCCTGACTCAAGCACCAGCTCGTTGATCAGGACATGGGCGAGAGTGTGGAGCAGAACAAACCGCGGCCTCACGGTTATCATCTTCTGGTGGCGCCGGGCACGGAGCTGGTCAATTGTCCGCTGCATCAGTCCTGTCCTGTGGTAGAGACGCTCGCCATGATCCTCGATCCACGACCTGACAGCATCCTCCCGCAGCCGTAGGAAGATCCCCTCGCCGCGGACGACGACTGCTGGGAGCCACTCCTTGGGAGTCCTTGACAGGAGGTCGCGGCGCTCCTTTTCGGAGAGTTCGTCCTCAGGGTAAACCCTGGAGAATCCAACGAACGCTCTGGTCTCCCTGAGCTTGTGGACGAGCGCTACTCGCTGGAAGAACCTGGCGAAGCCTGCGGAGTACTCGCCCAGGTCCGTCTTCCGGATCAGGAGGTTGGTCTTGGGATATCCCTCGGTGATGTCCTCCTCGAACAGGTCGTACTCTTCCCGTCTGAAGGCACCGTCTTCCGAGTCGGTGGCGACGCGGTTCCTTCTCCTCCCGCCCTGTCCAGCCAGCCTTCGATTCGCTGCTTCCGCCAGTGCCTCCGGCGTTGTTCGCCTGTCAGGGTAGTACTTGGCGAGAATCGCCTGTGCCATGCTCACCGGGAGTTCTGCCCCCATCGCCTGGGCGGTCATACTGATGTACTGCCAGACGACTCGATCCTCCAGGATCTCTAGGGTTTCATCGGTGGCGGCCGAATCCAGCGGGGGAATGTAGATGGCGCTAACTACATGAGGAAAATATACGTTAGAACTCCCGCGCAGCAGAGGGTGAAGCTGAGCGCCGCAGCCCATTGCCGGAAAGGAAGAGGATGGGATGCCGAGTTGGGGGTTCTCACCTCGGCAGGCGATACCCATCCGTGAAAGAGCACCAGTCTGCTGGTCACCCTGCTCGACGTCGAATGCATGGGCGAGGGTCCGGCTCTGTATTTCGCGGATCTCCTCCGAGTCCTCCTCGCAGACAATCTTCACACCAGCAAGCGAGGCGCTTCCGGAGGTGGACATGCGGAGCCGCCCTGCCCTTGACGGTGCGGCAGTTCCGAAGACCCACTCCCACCACGGGAAGTCCTGAAGGTGACCCCGCACGCAGGCGGCGATGAACCGAACCTGGATGGTGCGGCGCCTGCTGTGCGGCCGGCCCTTGTCCTTGCCAGAGCCGATTGGCCCTACACATGGGGGGGCAGTGCGGTCATGAAGGGCGCTCTCGAACATTCGCCCGCAGCGGGGGCACACATGCCAGCGGGGGAAGCGGAGGAATGGCAGCCGGAGGTAGAGGTTCGGTTGAGTGGACTGTGCGCCAAAGCTGCTGTGGCGGAAGTCAGGCGGAGTAACGAAGTAGTTCACGCCAAGTCGAGTCGCGAGGCGCCGCTCGTCGTCGATCTTGAACTCACGGTGTTCCGGTGCGCTCTCCTGGAATGGCCAGGAATCCAGGCCACAGTGAACAAGGGACACCGGACCGGGGAAGTCGACCATGGCGCCGACGCCGAACGGAGCGATCGCATGGGAACGGCGAAGTGGCCTGGGGCTCATGGTGCATCCTCGTCGATGACCAACTCGTTGTAGTAGGAGGTTATCTCCGCCTCGCAGGTCGCATCCACGTCCCTCAGGGAAGTGAGAGTCGCCCAGCTGTGGCCGCTCCAGTCGACAGGCTTGTGAGACCCTGCGGGATGCATGAGGGGAGGGTTCACCGGAGGTGAGCCAAACCCGCCGTAGCTGTCGGGGTCCCAGACTCGCCACTCATCGAGACGCCGATCGAGCCTCTCCTCGACGGCCGTGCGCTCGCCAGGGTCAACAGTGCCCACGCGCCCGGCGACGAGCCGGCGAAGACCCTGCCTGAGCCGGGAGCCCGGAGCCGCAGGGCAAGGTCTGGGGGACCTCGCAACCGGCATCGGCCCTCGCTGCCTGACTGCTGCAACGACAATGCCGTGGAGCGCTCGCTCGACAGCAGGCGGGCTGAAGGGTGTCACACTCGTGGGCTCGACATGGGCGTACAGGCGTTGGTGGTAAGTGCGGAAGCGCTCGTAGTGGCTGCGGTCTCTCGGCTTGCTGTGGCTGTACAGTACCACCACGAGCCCGGGTGCAGTGCCGCTCCGACCGACGCGGCTCGTGACCTGGATGTACTGCGATGTCGTCTTCGGCTGACCGACCACGGCCATGAGTCCCAGCCTGTCGATGTCCACGCCAACTTCAATGATGTTGGATGCGAGACACACGTCTACAGTGTCCCTGACCCGCCCGGCGCTGTCCCTGGTGAATGGTACCTCGAGCTTCTGGATCGCGAGTGGAACCTGATCTCCCCTGACTCTGCTGGTCAGCTCCTCACAGCGTAGTAGGTGCCGAATTGCACCGTAGTCGTGACCGTGCCGCGTGAGTATCACCCTGAGGTAGTCACGCGCATCCGCGACTAGGAGGGTGGCGGCACCCCCGAGTTCCCTCAGGGAGTTGAAGAACGAGAGGAGCGTCCACCACGGGTCCCTCTCGGACTCATCGCCATTCTCGACCGGCATGACGGCGGCCGACTGGAGCAGGATGGCGAAACCCCTGGATTGGGTCGTCTGGTGAGATCCGTGGGCCGGTGCCATGACTCCTGCATAGAGTCGCCCGGGCCTCGGCGCGCCGTTAGGGTCGCGTGCTTCGCGGGCGAAGAACGAGTCGGTGGATTCCAGGCCCGAGGGGGGGAACAGCGCGACTTCCGAGCGCGCATACAGGGCCGAGACCTGTTCCCTTGCGTGGCTGATGGTCGCGGTCGAGGCGACGATCTTGGGCCGTCTCGTGACGTGGTCGCCTTGTCGACCCGTACACAGCTCTTCAACCACGGTCTCGTAGGCCCCAACCATGGAACCGAGAGGGCCCGAGATGAGGTGCAGCTCGTCCTGGATGATCAGGGTGGGAGGGAGACCCCTGTGTTCCCCGTCCTCGCCGATGCCGAAAATGCTCCTGACCTCTGGCTTCCAAGCGAGCATCGCGAACTTGTCGACGGTGGCGATGAGCAGACTCGGCGGGCTGCAGTAGATGTCCTCGTCTATTACCATCACCGGCAGCGTGCGATTGCCGAACTCGCAATGGGGGTCGTCACACCTGAATACGACGGTCTCGACCCGCCGGTCCTGCAGGAACCGCTTCTCGTAGCCGTACACCACCTTCGGGCTTCCTCCGGTCCTCCCCTGCCCGCTGCGCCGGTCGGCCTTCCTGGCACGTCGCGCGTCTTCCGGCACCACCGGTCCGAACCTGGCGTTGCACCAGGGGCACTTGAGCAGAACAAAGGGGTTCTCGGCCTCGTCCGGGTCTTTCTGCAGGCGCCCCAGGGCCGCACGAGCATCGGCACGGGTGTTTGGAGTGGCAGCACCTCCGACCCACATCCCGAGGCGGAACTCCTCTTCGCCCAGTTCAGCGATGTTGCGGCACCTGACGTGCTCGATTGCGCAGAACAGCAAGGCTGCTCTCTGGAACTGCTGCGCGGTCAGCAGCCGCAGCGTGTACCTCATGATGACGTCTGCCCCGCCGGGACGGCGACCGGCAAGACGATTGAAGAACACGGTGAATGCGGTGAGTCCGAGGTACGCCTCCGTCTTGCCGCCGCCCGTCGGGAACCAGATCAGGTCGATGATTTCTCGCTCGGCGTGCTCGCTGTCACAGATGCCACGGACGGACATCAGCAGGAAGGCGATCTGGAAGGCGCGCCAGTAACCCCGGTCGGCATGAACACCAGACGGGTCGGGATTATCAGCCGGCCTGTCCCACTTGATCCGGCCTTCGCCGGCGTCCCACGTCGGAGTTCGAGTCTCCCTGCTCGAGCGGATCTGAGCGACGAGCATCGCGTGGTTGGCAAGTGTGAAGGCACGGAGTGCCACCCGCGCCTCATCGCTGTCCCCGTAAAGGAACCGAAACCCGGCTTCAATGCGCGCCAGGCACTCCTCACATCGTCCAATGAGCAGTCTCGCCGTGGGCTTGAGATCCTCGGGCACCGGTAACCTGGGCACGCATGAAAGCTGTGATCTCGGGTGATCGAGTTCCTTGAGATCCTCGATCCAGTCTCTGTAGAGGTGGATCAACCTCGCGATGTCTGCTCTTCCGTCGTCGTTCGGATCGAGGCCCGCGAGCTTCCGCATGCTCGCGCGAACCGGGGACCCGGAAGAGTCGACCAGGTCCGCGCTGGTTGCAGGAGTCTCGAAGCTCGGGAGGATCTCAGTCCAGAGCACATGTGCCCGTCGGGGCAACTCCCGGACCAGCCCCCAGTTCGCCGCGCATCCGTGCCCTATTGCGAAGGTTTGTTGATCCCTGTAGAGAAGGCGCGAAATCGCCTCGTCGCTTGTTGGGTCCAGAGCGCGGACCTGAAACTCCGGGTAACGGACGACCCAGCCCGCGCCCGATGCACCTCTCACCGTGAGGCCACACTGGAAGAAGCAGTGTTCGTTGAGGTTCCCCGCCGTCAACACCTGCCTGTTCACAAGCGCCACGGTGACCAGCCTGGCGCCGGTCCGGCCACCCGGGTCAGGCCTCGAGGTCACGACCAGCTGAAGGCGACCTTCCGGGAGCCCGGGTGCCCAGTACTCCCGCTTTCCTTGTTGCTGAGCCAGACAGCTCGATGGAATCAGGATGCTGGGCTTCTCTCCGTCAGGCGTGAGGCACGGCTGCCGAAACAATGAGCTTTTCGCGGCGGCTGGGTGCCGAGGCGGGGACCGTTGGCGT
>CAYTJW010000338.1:0-6018 GCA_964438135.1 uncultured Thermoanaerobaculia bacterium | reverse complement strand
AACGGTAGCCGCCGAGCAGCTCGTCGGCGCCCTGGCCGTCCAGCATGACCTCGAGGCCGGCCGCCGCCGCCTGGCGGAAGACGCGGTACTGGGCGTAGATGCTGGTCGAGCCGAACGGCTCGTCCTGGGCGACGATCAGGTCGTCCAGGTCCCGGACCAGCTCCTCCGGCCGCACCTGCACCCGGTGCAGCGTGGCGCAGGCGGACCGCGCCGCCCACGCCGCCCAGCGCTCCTCGGACAGGGCCTCCTCCTCGGCGACGAAGCTGACGGCGTGCAGGTCGAGACCCGGCCCGGCCACCTCCCGCATGGCGGCCAGGATCGCCGACGAGTCGACCCCGCCCGACAGCGCGCAGCCCACCGGCACGTCGCTGCGCAGGTGGAGGCGGACGCTGTCGAGGAACAGCCGCCGCAGCTCGGCCGCCGCCTCGGCCGGGGACAGGCCGGGGTCCGGCCCGAGCTCGAGCTGGAAGAACGGCACCGGCTCGCCGAGGCCGGGGCGGTCGAGCGACACCTCGAGCCAGTGCCCGGGGCGGAGGTGACGCACCCCTGCGAGCAGGCTCTCGTCGCCGTGCTCGGACAGGCCGTAGCGCAGGAAGTGATAGAGCGGCCCCGGGTTGACCCGGGCGCGGAGGCCCGCGAGGGCGCGCAGCGACCGCACCCCGGAGGCGAAGACGACGCCGTCGGCGGTGGCGCTCACGTAGAGCGGCTTGACGCCGAACGGGTCGCGGGCCAGGACCAGCCGGCGCCCCGGCAGGTCGAGCAGCGCGAGCGCGAACATGCCGACGAACCGCGGCAGCGCCGCCGTCCCCCAGCGGGCGAGGGCAGCCAGCACCACCTCGGTGTCGGTCCCGGTCGCGAACGCCTCGCCGCACCGCGCCAGCTCCTGCTTCAGCTCGCGGTAGTTGTAGACCTCGCCGTTGAGGACCAGGTGGAGGCCGCGATCCGGTCGGCTCATCGGCTGCCAGCCCGCCGGGCTGGGGTCGATGATGGCCAGGCGGCGGTGGACCAGGGCCACCCGGGCGCCGGCCAGGCGGCCGGCCTCGCGGCCCGCGACCACGCCCTCGGCCTCGCTCCAGCCGAGGTAACCGAGGTCGTCGGGGCCACGGTGGGCCAGCCAGGAGGAGCTGCGCTCGACCGCCGCCGGCTCGACCGCCGCGCCGGCTCGCAGCACGACCCCGGCTAGGCCGCACATGGGTGGGCGGAGCCTTCTCGTCGAGTGGCGACGGTGCGTGCAGCTGTCAGCGGTTGGCTCTCGGCTTTCGGCCCCCCCACCCGCCCGACGGGAGCGGGGAGCGCTCGCGACCGGTTGCGTCCCTCGACTCGCTCCTCCTTCACGGCCGGCTCGCGGGGTCTACCCGAAGTCGACGTCGCGCAGGGTCCGCCAGACCAGCATCTCCCGCTCGAACGAGAACACCAGGATGCGCATCTCGCGGCGGTAGGTGAACTCGACCCGCACCGACTGCTTGGTGCGGTCCTCGTCGATGGTGATCCCCTGCGGCTCGAGCCGGAGCCCGTTGCGCTCCTCGGCCCGGATCAGGCTGCGGACGAACCCCTCCCGCCCCAGGTCGTGGTAGTGGTCGAGCTCGAGCTCCAGGGTGTCGCGCACCCGGTTGTAGAAGGCCATGAACTCCCACACCTGGAAGGCAGCCGTCGCGACCAAGACGAGGACCGCCGCGAGCGCCAGCCTCTTCAGCAACCGCTTCACCTCGACACCTCCGCGGGCTCGTGCCTCGCGCCCATTATAGGCCCGGCCGGCGGCGGGGGCGGCCACGGGGCGGCAGGCTCCTCGATACGGGCGGCGCGACCTCCAGCGGCGGGTGGCCGGCGAGGAACTCGACCGCCGTCTCGGCGTCGTCGACCACGGCCAGCAGGCCGGCGTAGGGCCGCCCGGCCGCCAGGGTCTCGAGCAACGGGTAGACCGGCTTGACCCGGGTCCAGTAGTCGACCCCCAGGAAGACCATCGGGCTGACGGTGCCGAGGCTCCCGTAGTGGTTCTGGGCGGCGTCGGCGAAGACCTCCTGGATCGTGCCGGCGCTGCCCGGGGCGTACACCACCCCGTGCGTGGCGAGGGACAGCAGGCCGTCCTCGCGCAGGCTGTTGGCGAAGTACTTGGCGACGTGGGTCGCGAAGACGTTGGTCGGCTCGTGGCCGTAGAACCAGGTCGGGACGCCGAGGCTCTCGCCGCCGGACGGCACGCTGCCGCGCACCTCGAGGGCGCGGTCGACGAAGCCGCTCGAGGCGAAGGTCGGCGCCGCGGCCAGGGTCGCGACGGCGCGCTCGAGCTCGGGGTCGGGTCGGGGCGCGAGGTGGGCGCCGAGGTTGCCTGCCTCCATCGCCCCCGGCCCGCCGCCGGTCATGACGAAGTAGCCGCGACGGGTCAGGCTGCGGGCGAGCCGCGCCACCTCCAGGTAGGCCGCCTCGTCTCGCCGCTGGCCGTGCCCGCCCATGATCGCCACCACCCGCCGTGGCCGCTGCCGGTCGCCCAGCAGGTCGCCGACGGCGTCGTCGACGGCGTGGTCGTGCAGGCGTTGGGCCAGGGTGTCGAGCAGCGGCACCGGCCCCGCGCGCCGCAGGCCGTCGAAGTGGGCGTAGACCCGGCCGTCGAGGGTGTCCCGCCAGTAGCTCGCGTCGTCGCCCGGCCGGTAGCCGGCCAGCAGCTCCTCGACCGTGTACAGCTGGCCCCGAAAGGGCTGGTAGGGCAGGTCGCCGAGGCGCGGGAAGACCAGGCCGCCGCTGGCGACCACGTGCCCGAGCGCCGCCGGCTCCAGGCGGCAGCCGAGCAGCACCGCGCCCGCCGCCGGCGCCGCCACGATCCGCGCGGTCTCGGCCGACAGGTCGAGGCCCTGGACCACGGCCCCGGCCAGCCCACCGCCCCGTTCGAGGAAGGAAGCCAACGCCTCCGGCGAGTCGACCTCGACCAGCATCCCTGCCCTCCAGCCCGGCTCTCCCTACCCGCCCGCCAGGGCGTCGCGGACCCGGCGCAGCGGCGAGAGCCACGCTGCGGCCGGCTCTCCCCCCGGGCCGAGGACGAGGGCGTCGAGCTCGTCGTCGCGGCCGACCACGTTGCGCAGCTCCTCCAGCAGCTCCCCCTCGACCGTCTCCGGCGCGCGCGCCTCGTCGGCCATGATGCGGCAGGCCCGCTCGAGCACCAGCCGGTCGTGCTCGCGCAGCTCCTGGCGGTTGTTGACCCCGCGCAGCAGCTCGACGAAGCTGGTCAGGTCCTGCCACAGGTGACGGCCGCCGGCCGCGTCGGGGTCGTCCGGCTGGTTGAGCCACACCACCGCCCGCCGGTAGAGGGCGCGCATCTGCACGCGGTCGTCGATGCGCAGGAAGCGGTAGATCTCCGCCGACCGCAGCTCGGCCAGCTGCCGCGTGACCACCTCCAGCCGCCCGCGCAGCTGGTCCGCGGTCGGGTGCCCGTCGGCCAGCACCCGGCGCCGCAAGGCCGAGTACAGCGAGCGGATGCGCAGCGAGATCTCCAGGTCGAACCAGACGCGGATCGGCGGCGCGACGCCCTCGAACTCGCCCAGCGCGTTCTCGAGCGGGATCAGACCCCGGCGCAGCCGCCGGATCGCGTCGTCGGCCCGGGCTACCATCTTGAGCGGGTCCTGGCTGTCGATGGCGGCCTCGAGCGCGCTCAGGCAGACCCGCATCTGCGAGCGGGTGAGGAAGGCCAGGTCGCTGATCTCCTGGGCCGCCACCTCGGCCGAGATCATGGCGCCGATGCCGTCGAGGGAGTCGGGGTCGGCGGGCTCGCCCGAGCCCTTGGCCTGGTCCGACTCGTAGTACTCCCGCACCTCCTGGAGCAGCGCGGCGGCGTCGCGCAGCACCTGGGCGATCGACGGGGCGGAGATGGCCGCCAGCGCGAGCGCCCCCGGCTCGTCGCCGACCGTGAAGTCGATCGTCACCGCGGCGTCGATGAGCCGGCTCACCCGCCGCGCCATCGTCCTCCCGGTCCTGGTGTCGTGCGCGCCCTCGAGCACCCGTCTCCCTCGACCTCCGCCTCGGGGAGGTCCGCTCTGCGTCAGAAATACCCCGGCCGACTCTCTCTTGGCAAGCGGAGCCGGGGGGGTCGGGGGGATCGGGCGACCGATTCCAGGCGGCCGGCGGTCGGCTCTCGCCCGGCCCCTCCCCCCCGCCCCGGCGCGCGGGGCCGACGCCGGTCGCCCGCGCCCCGGCTACCTCCCCGCCTCGATCGACCGGCCCGTCGCCGCCATCTGCGCCTCGAGCGCGGCGGTGGACGGGATGGGCGGCCCGGCGGCGCCGTTGTCGCCGTAGAGGATCGCCACCACCCGCCCGGACGAGACCATCGGCACGGCCACCGCCTCCGGCGGCTCCACCCCGCCCAGGCGCTCGAGCAGGTGCTGGTTGGCCACCGAGCTCGGCAGCGGCCCCCGGAAGGGGCGGCGCTGGTCGATGACCCGCTGGAAGACCGAGTCGGCGCTGCGGGGGATGGTCAGCTTGCGCACCACGACCTCGGCCGACTCGCCGCCGCAGGCGACGCCGAAGCCGCCGGCACCGCTCAGGAAGTCGGGGAAGACCAGCAGCAGCACGGCGCGCTCCACCACCTCCGCGGCCCGGGACAGGATCGCCAGGGTCATCTCCGCGTCGAGCGAGAAGGACAGCGCCTGCATCTCCTCCATCAGCGAGCGCAGGGTCTCCCCGCCCTCGTGCCGGCCGCCCGCGTCCGGCCGGCTCGGCGGTGGCGCCGGCCGAATCGGCGGAGCGGCCGGAGCGCCGCCCCGCGCCGACAGGTCGCGCCGGGCGTCCTCCAGCGCCGACAGGCTGCCCAGCACCAGCTGCTCGGTCTCGAAGCCCATCTCGACCAGGATCTCGCGCGGGTCCACGTGCACCGCCCCGAGGTCGGGGAGGTCCATGCGGTTGAAGGTGAGGACGCCGGAGGACCACGACAGCAGCTCGCGCAGGACCCGCTGGAACTGGCTCTGCACGACGCCGGTCAGCTGCTCCTGGCTGACCGCGCCCATCCGCACCAGGATGTTGCCGAGGTAGACCCCGGCCGGCTGGCGCTGCTGCTCGGCCAGGGCCTCCTGCAGCTGCTCCTCGGTGATCAGGCGGCGGCTGACCAGGATGTTGCCGACCCGCTCGCGCACGGCCGTCGAGGCGGCGTAGACGATGGCCCCCTGGTCGAGGGCGACCATCACCCGCTCGTTGCCGCGCACGCCGCTCAGGCGCCCGCTCTTGCGGTTGAGCGACAGCATGAGGAGGAACTCGGTCGCGGCCAGGTCCTCGATGTCGGCGATGATGGCCACTCCACCCCCGGGCTCCGCGCGGCGCGGCCCCCCCATCCTAGCGGGATCGGCGGTGACGGTCGAGCCGGGGGGGGGGGAGCTCAGCCGTCGGCAGTCGGCTGTCGGCTCCCCCACCCGCCCGGGCCCCCCGGGCCCAGGCGGGGGATGGTCGTCGGGCGGCCCGCCCCCTCACCCGGCTGTGACAGGGTTGAAGCGCACCGTCAGCACGTACAGCGCCTCGACCGGGCTCCCGTCCGCCGTGCACGGCTCGAAGCGCCAGGCCCGGACCGCCGCCACCGCCGCCTCGGTCATGCCGAGCCCGGCCGGCCGCAGCACCTCGACCTCGGCGACCCGCCCCTCGCGGTCGATCCGGCACTCCAGCACCACCACCCCCCCCACTCGTGCCCTGAGGGGCACCTCCGGGTAGACCGGCGGCGGCGCGAACAGCTTGCGCGGCTCGCGGACGTTGACGCCGACCCGGTAGACGACCGGCTCGGCCGGCTCCGGCGCGGGCGGCGCCTCGACCTCGCCCACCACCTCGCCCGGGTCCAGCTCGCCGAGGTCGAACGCCGCCTCGCCCTGGTCGCGGACCAACGGCTCGGGCGCGTCCGGGTTCGCCGCCGGCACCGGCACGCGCCGGATGAGCCGCCGGGGCTCCGTCCGCACCGGTTCCGGCGGCCGCACCGTGTAGGGGTGCAGCCGCACCACCGTCACCCGCCTCTCCCCGGCCTCGGCCATGCGCCTGCGGTCCTCGTCGTCCTCGGGAATG
>CAYTJW010000337.1:0-6020 GCA_964438135.1 uncultured Thermoanaerobaculia bacterium | reverse complement strand
ACCTCAAGGTGCCGACCCTCGACTCGTTCTTCATCCCCGTGCTGCGGGCGGAGAAGGGTGGTCAGACGATCTGGGTCGACCTCGCCGAGGAGCGCAACGGCGTCGGCCGCGTGGACCCGATCGTCCAGGGCTCGGACGCCCTGCTGCTGCCGCTGACGCGGCCCGAGGAGCCGGTCAGGTACCTCGAGGAGCTGCCCCGTTTCCCCAACCCGGACCTGGAGGAGCGGGTGACCCTCGCCGCCCGCGTCGAGGCCGACGGCGACGCCAGCCTGAGCTTCGCCACCACCCTCCGCGGCGCCCAGGCGGAGAGGGTGCTGGCGCGGGTGCGGAGCGCGCCGGCGGAGCGCCTGGAGCTGGTCTACCGGCAGATCGCCGGCGGCCTCTTCCCCGGCGCGGACAACGTCCGGGGCCGGGTCGAGCGCCAGGGCGACCACGTCCGGCTCGAGCTCGAGCTCGACCTCGCGGGGGCCTGCGAGGTCGGCGACGCGACCATGACCTGCCGCACCCTGTCGCTGGTCCGGCCGCTCGCCCCGACCCTGGCCGCGCTGCCCGAGCGGCGGTACCCGCTGGTGGTCACCCTGCCCCTGACCCAGGTCGTCGAGCTCTCCCTCGAGCCTCCCCCCGGCTGGGTGGAGAGCCGGGCCGCGCGCCGGTTGGCGGCGAGCTGGGGCTCGGTCGAGGAGAGCCTGTCCCCGGCCGGCCGCGCCCTGCGCTCGAGCCTGCGCGTCGAGCTGCCGGCGCAGGTCGTGTCCCCTTCGGGCTACCCGGACTTCGTCCGCTTCTGCCACGCCGTCGACGAGCTGACGTCGCGGCCGCCCACCCTGCGGCGGGAGTGAGAGCGGTCGGCTCCCCCGGCCGCCCAGCCGGCGGCGGTGACGCGCCCGAGGTCAGGGGGTGCCGAAGCCGCCCTGGATCTCCAGCAGCCGGCCGAGGCCCTTGAAGTCGAACACCACCCGGTAGTCGCGGCTCGGGTACGAGCCGAGGCGCAGGTCCCGGTACTCGACCTCCACCCCCCAGCAGCTGCCCTCGTAGTAGAGCTTGACCCGGTCCTGCTGCAGCTCGCCGCGCTCGAGGTCGTAGCCGACGTGGAGGTCGACCCGGAGCGGGAAGCCGGGGGAGCGGAGCTGGAGGGCGAGGCGGGCCTGGGAGCTGGTCCGGTCCCCGGTCGAGGGCGAGTAGCCCTCGTACCAGGTGAGGCCGGTGAGCAGGCCGCCGACGGTGTAGGTGCCCGCCAGCGACACCGAGCGGAGGCCGTCGTAGAGGGTGTCGTAGCTGGCCTTGAGGTCGACCGTGGCGCCCCGGTCCGGCTTCACCCGCAGGCCGGCGTTGAGCGGTCCGCCCTGGCTGGAGAGACCGCCGCTGCCAGTGATCAGGGGCTCGTCGAAGGAGTACTCCTGGTCGAGCTCGAGCGAGGCCAGCTCGTCGGCGCTGGCCGTGTCGCGGGCACGGCCGAAGAGGGTGTTGACCAGGCCGACCCGGACCCGGTTGCGGGGCCTGATGGAGTCGACCTCGTCGAAGGGCGGCACCTCGGAGGAGTCGACCCCGGGGTCGGACAGGTAGGCGTACTGGATGCGGGGCTCGACCAAGTGCTTGAAGCGCAGGTACGGTCCGAGG
Source organism: uncultured Thermoanaerobaculia bacterium (assembly GCA_964438135.1). Taxonomy (GTDB): domain Bacteria; phylum Acidobacteriota; class Thermoanaerobaculia; order Thermoanaerobaculales; family Sulfomarinibacteraceae; genus CAYTJW01. Next base: position 4,406 of record CAYTJW010000337.1, on the reverse strand, counting down.
GGCCGGTTGAACACCCGCGACAGCGACGGGCCGACGATGTCGACCCCGCCCTCGAGGTCGGAGCGCAGCAACCCCTCGTCGACGAACACCGTCCCGCCCCCGCTGGCGGGGCCGTAGTGCTGGGTGTAGTAGGTGCCGCGGGCCTGCAGCCGCGGCGTCACCGTCAGCCAGGCCGGGCCCGGCAGGGTGTAGGAGAGGCCGGGGTAGAGGTCGGCGCGGGCGTAGGTCGCCGCCAGCCCGTTGCCGCGGTCGACGTCGAACAGGTTGACGGAGGAGATCAGCGACCAGTAGAGGGAGGTCCGGCCGACCCTGGTCGAGCGCACCCTGAGCTCGGCCTCCGGCAGCTGGTTGAGCTCGATCTCGCTCTCGTCCCCGCTCAGGAAGGTCCGCCGGTGGTCGGCGCGGAGGTTGAGCGACGCCGGCCCCAGCGGCCGCGTCACGTAGAGGTAGCTGTACAGGGAGCGGAGGGTGTTGTCCTCGTAGGAGTGCTCGAACTCCTGGAAGAAGTCGATGTCGGACAGGTCGTCGACCTCCGCCAGCACCTGGAAGCCGAGCAGGTCCTGCTGGCTGTGGCGGCCGCGGACCCGCCACTGCCAGGCGTCGTCCTCGGGGTCGCGCACGGTGTAGAGCGAGATGTCGCCCACCGCCTTCTCGCGCGGCGCCCACCGCCACTCGTTGCCGACCCCGACGTAGCCCTCGGAGAACAGGTCGAGGGCGACCGTGGTGTCGTAGCTGCGCCCGATCGGCACGAACAGCGACGTGCCCAGGTAGGCGCCGCGCCGCTCGGAGTAGCCCATGCTCGGCACCAGCAACCCGAGCGCGCGGTCCCGCTTGACCGGCCAGACCGCGTACGGGAAGTACAGAACCGGCGCCCCCTTGACCCACACCGAGGTGCCCCAGAAGCGGCCGTACCCCTCCTCCTCGACCACCACCCGCCGGGCCCGGAACTGCCACGGCGGCCTCTCCGGCTGCTCGCAGGAGGTGAAGGTGGCGTCGGTCAGACGGTAGTGGGTCTCGTCGAGCTTGGCGATCTCGCTGCCGGAGAAGAAGTACCCCGGCGTCACCTGCCCCGACGCCTCGAACAGGCTGCCGGTCTTGGTCTTCATGTTGTACGTCAGCCGCTCGGCGCTGAGGCGGTTGGGCCCCTGGTCCAGCACCACGTGCCCGCTCGCCTCGAGGTCGCCGCTGCCGAGCTGCAGGGAGACCTGGTCGCAGGAGATGGTGATGTCCTGGTACTGGACGCGGACGTTGCCGACGCCCTGCCAGCTGACCCCCTCGACCCACTCCTGGTGGTCGGCCCGCAACCGGTAGGCCGCGGCGGGGTCGGCGGCGCCGCCGACCGCCGCGACCAGGAGCAGCGCCAGCAGCGCCACCCCCCGGCGCAGCACCCCTCCGCCCGCCACGCCCCGGCGCACCCGGCACCCGGCCGCCACCGCCACTCCCATCGCCAGCATGATAGCGCGCCGACCGGCGACGACCAGGAAGCCCGTACAATGCTCGGGTGCGGTACCTGGGGGTCGACCCGGGCGGCCGTCGCCTCGGCCTCGCATTCGGTGACGACGCGAGCGGCGTCGTCACGCCGCTGGAGGTCCTGCCGTACCACGGCGCCGCCGCCGCCGCCGCCGCCGTCGCCGAGCGGGCGCGCCGGCTCGGCGCCACCACGGTGGTGGTCGGGCTGCCCGCCCTGGAGAGCGGCGAGGAGACCCCCGCCTGCCGCCGCAGCCACCTCCTGGCCGAGCAGGTCCGGGCGTGCGGCCTGGAGGTGGTCCTGCAGGCGGAGCTGCTGACCACGGACGAGGCCCGCCGGCGGGCCCGTGCCGCCGGCCGACCGCAGGGCCGCCCGGTCGACGACCTGGCCGCCCAGGTGCTGCTGGAGGAGCACCTCGACCACCTCGCCACAGTCGCCCGACCCGGAGCCGCGCGCTCCGAGCCGGCCTGAGCGGGCGCGGCGATGGCACCGCCCGCCATCCTCCGCCACGTCGTCGCCGCCGCCCTCCTCGGCGTCGTGGCCGGGGTGTCCTGGTTGTGCTGGGCCCTGCTGCGGGTCGGGCCGCCCCGGCTCGTCCAGCTCGAGGTCCAGGCGGGGGCGACGATCGCCGACATGCTCGAGGACCTCGAGCGGCTCGACCTGGTGCCTTCGCCGCTCGCCGCCAGGCTCTACCTGCACGCCCGGGGCCGCGGCCGCACCCCGCCGTTCGGCCGCTACAGCTTCGCCCCTCGGTCACGACCGGTGGCGGTCCTGGAGCACCTGCTCGACGGGCGGGTGGAGATGGTCACGGTGACGGTCACGGAAGGGGCGTCGGCGCGCGAGGTCGGGGCCCGATTCGCCGCCGCCGGCATCGGCTCCGAGGAGGAGTGGGAGGCGCTCGGGTGGCGGGTCGAGTGGGTCCAGGACGTCGCGCCCGAGGCCCCCTCGCTGGAGGGCTTCCTCTTCCCCGACACCTACCGGCTGCCGGCCGGGTCCTCCGCCGAGAGGGCCGCCCGCCTCATGGTGCAGCGCTTCCACGACGTCTGGCGCGAGGAGTCGACCGCCGTGGCGAGCGCCTGGGGTCACCCCCTCGAGGTGGTCACCCTGGCCTCGCTGGTCGAGGCCGAGACCCCCCTCGAGGAGGAGCGGCCGCGGGTCGGTGGCGTGTTCCTCAACCGCCTCCGCCTGGGGATGCCGCTGCAGTGCGACCCGACCGTGGTGTTCGCCCTCAAGCGCCGCGGCGAGTGGGGCGGTCGCCTGCTGCGCTCCCACTGGCAGCTCGACGACCCCTACAACACCTACCGCTACCCGGGGCTGCCGCCCGGCCCCATCAACAACCCGGGCCGGGCCTCCCTCGCCGCCAGCCTCCGCCCCGAGACGCACGGCTGGCTGTACTTCGTCGCCCGCGCCGGGGGTGGGCACGCCTTCTCGTCCAGCCTCGACGAGCACAACCGCGCCGTCGCCGCGCGCGAGCGCGCCCGACGATGACGGGCAGCGCTGCGGCGGGCCGGGGAACTCCGGCGCCGGCGCCGAGTCCCACCGGGTGGCGACGGGTCACGCCCGGCGTTGACCGGTCACGGGGCGGATGGTAGCGTTGACCGGTGGAGGACAGCATGGCTGAGCCTTTCCGCAGCTTCGGTTCGTACATCCTGTTCAAGGAGGTGCTCACCGACGAGCTGGGCCACCTCTACCGCGCCGGCGAGTTCGACCGCACCGGGGTCAAGCGCAAGGTCTGGCTGCGCGTCTTCGACGGCCCCGGCACGCCGCTCGCCGAGCTCGGCGCCCAGGTCGAGACCGCCAATCGGGTGGGACAGGTCCTGCAGGCCGCCAACGTCGCCGCCAACCCCCGCATGTCGGTCGAGGGCGAGACCCCGGCCCTGGCCTGGGACTTCGTCTCCGCCCAGCCGCTGAGCCTGATCCTGCGCAAGGTGCGCGACGAGGGCTTCCCGGTCCCGGTCGACAATGCCCTGCTGATCCTGGAGAAGCTCTCGCTCGGTCTGGCCGCGGCGCTGGCGGTCGAGGTCGGCGGCACGCCGCTGGTGCACGGCTTCCTCCACCCCGGCCTGATCGTGGTCAGCCACGACGGGGAGGGGCAGATCGCCGGCTTCGGCGCCGCCGACCAGCTGCTGGGCCTGCTCGAGGACGAGGCGGTCGCCCCCGCCCTCCGCCCCTACATCGCCCCCGAGGTGCTCATGACCCGCACCGCCACCCGGCGGGGCGACGTCTACTCCCTCGGCGCCATTCTCTTCGAGCTCCTCACCGGCCAGCCGCTGCCGGCGCCGCCCGAGGCCCGCAGCGCCGCCCTCGACGGCGCCGAGATGGCCTACGACGAGCAGCCGGTGCCGCAGGACATCAAGGCGCTGCTGCAGCGGGCGCTGGCGGCACGGCCCGAGGAGCGTTTCAGCTCCGCCGCCGACTTCAAGAAGGAGCTGGACAAGCTCCTGTACGGCGGCGCCTACAGCCCCACCACCTTCAACCTGGCGCTGTTCATGGACCGCCTGTTCCGCTCCGAGATCGACGCCGAGGAGCGGGAGAAGCCGGCCGAGGCAGCGGTCAACGTGGAGCCCTACCTCAGACCCGAGCCGGAGCCCGAGCCGGTCGAGCTGACGCCGGAGGCCGCGGCGCGTGGCCGCGGCATGGGCATGTGGCTGGCGATCGCCGCCGCCATCGTCGTGGTCGGGGTCGCGACCGTGGTGCTCCTCGGCCGCGGTGGCGGCGGGCCGGCAGCGCCGCCCACGCCGACCGCCGAGGAGGCGGCGGCAGCCCGCGCCGCCGAGGCAGCCAAGATCCAGGAGCTGGTCCAGGCCGAGCTGAAGCGACTGATGGCGGAGAAGGAGAAGGAGATCCAGGAGGAGCTGCGGGCGCGGCAGCAGAAGATCGACGACTACCAGAAGCAGCTGGCCGCCCTGCAGCAGGGGGCCGGGACCGCCGCCGAGAC
>CAYTJW010000336.1:0-6021 GCA_964438135.1 uncultured Thermoanaerobaculia bacterium | reverse complement strand
GGCGCCGGCTGGTGGCAGCTTCCCGGCGGCCGCGCGCGGGTGGTAAGCTCCCTCGTCGGGCGCGGCTTCGCAGCCGCCGACGCTCACCGGGCGGTGGCGGAGCGCGCGGCCGAGAGGGAGAGGGACAGCCATGCGGGCGATGACCAGCCGGGAGATCCGGGCGACCTTCCTTGAGTTCTTCGCGGCGAGGGGGCACCAGGTGGTGCCGTCCTCGTCGCTGCTGCCGGCGGGGGACACCACCCTGCTGTTCGCCAACGCCGGCATGAACCAGTTCAAGGACGTCTTCGCGGGGCGCGAGCACCGCTCCTACAGCCGCGCGTGCTCGTCGCAGAAGTGCGTCCGCGCCGGCGGCAAGCACAACGACCTCGAGAACGTCGGCTACACCGCCCGCCACCACACCTTCTTCGAGATGCTCGGCAACTTCTCGTTCGGGGACTACTTCAAGCGCGAGGCGGTGCAGTTCGCGTGGGACCTCCTGGTCGACGTCTACCGGCTGCCGCTCGAGCGGCTGTGGTTCACGGTCTACTCGGACGACGACGAGGGCGCCCGTTGCTGGGAGGAGGTCGGCGCGCCGCGCGAGCGCATCCTCCGCTTCGGCGACAAGGAGAACTTCTGGGCGATGGGCGAGACCGGGCCCTGCGGCCCCTGCTCGGAGGTCCACTACGACCGGGGCCCAGACCCCCTCGCCGCCGACCGCGGCCGGCTGGTCAACGGCCCCGGCGACGACGTCGTCGAGATCTGGAACCTGGTCTTCATGCAGTTCGAGCGCGACGCCGAAGGCCACCTCCACCCGCTGCCGCGGCCGTCGATCGACACCGGCGCCGGGCTCGAGCGCTTGACCGCGGTCATGCAGGGCGCCGCCACCAACTACGACACCGACCTGTTCCTGCCGACCCTGCGCGCGATCGAGGGTCTGGTCGAGCAACCCTATCGCCCGGACGAGCCGCTGGCGGCGGCGTTCCGGGTCATCGCCGACCACATCCGCGCCGCCTCCTTCCTCATGACCGACGGCGTGGTGCCGTCCAACGAGGGGCGCGGCTACGTGCTGCGCCGCATCGTCCGCCGCGCCCTGCGGTACGGCCGCAAGCTCGGCCTCGACGGCGCCTTCCTGCACACCCTGGTGCCGACGGTGGTCGAGGGGATGGGCGACGTCTACCCGGAGCTCGTCGAGCGCAGCGAGGTCGTCCGCACCATGCTCCGGCAGGAGGAGGAGCGCTTCGCCCGCACCCTCAACGCCGGCACCGACGTGGCGCAGAAGGAGCTGGAGCGGCTCAAGCGGGCCGGCGAGACGGTGCTCCCGGGCCGTCTCGCCTTCCGCCTCTACGAGACCCACGGCCTGGCGGTCGAGCTGCTCGAGGAGTTCGCCCAGGAGGAGGGCCTCGGCCTCGACCGCGCCGGCTTCGACGCCGCCCTGGAGGAGGCCCGGGCGGCGGGCAAGCGGGGCTGGAAGGGCGACCTGCTGGCCCGCTTCCGGCCGGAGTACGAGAGCCTGGCCGAGCGGGCCTTGAGCTCGAGCTTCGAGGGTTACGAGCAGCTCGAGACCGGCTCGGCGGTGCTGGCGCTGCTCGGGCCCGAGGGCGAGGTCGAGCGGCTCGAGGCCGGCTCGGCCGGCGAGGCGGTGCTCGACCGGACCCCGTTCTACGCCGAGAGCGGCGGCCAGGTCGGCGACAGGGGCGAGCTGGTGTGGCCGGGCGGCCGGGCGCTGGTGACCGACACCCAGAGGCCGATCGAAGGCCTCGTCGTCCACCACCTGCAGGTGACGGAGGGGGCCCTCGAGCGGGGCGCGGCCGTGACCGCGTCGGTGGCCGAGGGCCCGAGGCGCGACACCCAGCGCAACCACACCGCCACCCACCTCCTCCACGCCGCCCTGCGCCAGGTGCTGGGCCCGGCCGCGCAGCAGGCCGGCTCGCTGGTCGAGCCCGACCGGTTGCGTTTCGACTTCTCGTGGGGCGAACCGGTCGCGGACGAGGCGCTGGAGGAGATCGAGCGGCGGGTCAACGCCGAGGTGCTCGGCAACCACCCGGTGACCAAGCAGCTCATGACCCAGGAGGCGGCGCGCGGCCTGGGGGCGATGGCCCTGTTCGGCGAGAAGTACGGCGACACGGTGCGGGTGGTGTCGATCGCCGGCGGCGCGGTGTCACGCGAGCTGTGCGGCGGCTGCCACGTCCAGCGCACCGGCGACATCGGCTTCGTCAAGGTGGTGGCGGAGCGCGGCGTGGCCGCCGGCGTCCGCCGCATCGAGGCGGTCACCGGCCGTGGCGCGGTCCTCCACGCCCAGGACCTGGCCCGCCGGGCGCACCAGTTGGCGGGCCGCTACCAGGTGTCCTTCGAGCAGCTGCCGGAGCTGCTCGCGCGACGCGACCAGCACCTCGAGAAGCTGGAAGAGGAGGTGCGGGCGCTCAAGCACCGCCTGGCGTCGGGCGACGTGGGCGGCGGCGAGAGCCGGCGCGAGGTCCACGGCGTCACGGTCGTCGCGCGCAAGGCGCCGGAGATGGCCCCGGCCGAGCTGCGCAACCTGGCCGACACCCTCCGCCAGCGGCTCGGCTCGGGGGTGGTCGTGCTCGGCATGGTGACCGACGGCAAGGCGACCCTGCTGGTGGCCGTGACCGACGACCTGGTCGGCAGGGTGCACGCCGGCAACCTGGTCAAGGAGTTGGCGGCGGCAGTCGGCGGTCGCGGCGGCGGCAAGGCGAACCTGGCCCAGGCCGGCGGCCCACACGGGGACAGGCTCGACGAGGCACTCGAGCGGGCTCACGTCGTGCTCGAGGCGCAGCTCTCGGCCAGCTGAGGGAGGATGTCATGGCGGACGCCAAGGTCGCGGACACGAAGCCCAGGCTGATGACCCTGGAGCCGGGGAAATACTGGTGGTGCGCCTGCGGCCACTCGGCCGGCCAGCCCTGGTGCGACGGCGCGCACAAGGCCTCCGGCACCGGCCTCAGGTCGCACCCCTTCGAGGTGGCGGAGCGGCAGCAGGTCGCGATCTGCATGTGCAAGCAGACCGGCAACCGCCCGTTCTGCGACGGCGCGCACGCGAAGCTGGGGTGAGCCGCCCCAGGCGGCGCTACGGCGCCGTGGCGCTCCAGGCCGAGGTCGTGCCGCCCTCGAAGCCGTCGGCGAAGAGCGGGCCCTGGTCCGGCACGCAGGACTGGACGACGACGTCGTCGACGTACCAGCCCTCGCGGCCGAACGACGAGTCCGAGCCGAGGCGGAAGCGGAAGCGCGCCGTCTGGCCGGCGTAGGCGGCGATGTCCACCACCGACCTCAGCCAGTCCTGCGGGTCGCCGCACCAGCCGTCGACGTCGGACAGGCCGTAGACCGGCCCGTCGTAGGGGTCGGTCAGCATGACCGCGGTCCCGAGCTGGGCCCAGGTGCCGCCGCCGTCGGTCGAGATCTCGACCAGGCCGCCGTCCCAGCAGCCGTCGCTCCAGCCGGGCTCCATCTCCTGCCAGTTCCAGAACTGGAGGGTGAGCCCGGCGCCGGTGGCAGGCAGGATGATGCTCGGCGAGTCGAGGCGCTGGTCGCTGACGGTGTCCGGGTCGACGGCGTGGAAGGCGCTCGCACCGGAGTGCGGCCGGGCGGTGGACAGGGCCCAGGTGTTGCCGCTGCCGCCCGCGCCCTGCGCCCAGCCGGCCGCCCCGGCCTCGAAGTCGACCTGGTAGGCGACCGCCGGCACCGTGCCGAGGCCGCAGTCGCCGGGCAGGGCGGCGGTGGAGAAGCGGAGTGTCGCCGACCACGCGCCCGCGCCGCACGGGTTGTGCGCCCGCACCCGCCAGAAGTAGGTGCTGCTGCTGGCGAGGTCGGCGTCCGGGGCGTGGGAGGTGCCGGCGAGGTCGGCCAGGTCCAGGGCCGGGTTGGCGAAGGCTGGGTCGGTGGCCACCTGCAGCCGGTAGGTCGCGGCCTGGGTCGCCGCCGCCCAGGCGAACGCGGGCCGGAGCGGCACGTTCGTGGCGCCGTCGGCCGGCGCGGTCGGCGTCGACGCGCCGGCGGCCTGGTCGAAGACGCCGAGGGCGACCGGGGTCCGGTGGACGATGCCACCCGGGCTCGACGTGCCGACCACCTCGAGGGGGTAGGACCCGGGCGTGACCGCGGCGGTGTCGCCCACGGTCAGCTGGCTCGAGCCGGGCGGTGGCACCGGGTTGACCGAGAACGCCGTCGTCGCCCCGGCCGGGGCGCCGGAGACGCTGAGGGTGACCGGCTCGGCGAAGGTCAGCAGCTGGCCCACCGCGACCTCGAAGGCGGCGGCGGCCGGGGCGCAGACGTCGACCGCGGCCGGGGTCACGGACAGGGTGTAGTCGAGCGGGTAGTTGACCGCGGCCAGGGCGTCGACCCGCCCCCAGCCGTAGGTGTTGTTCGGCACCGCGGTGGGCAGGTCGCCGCCGCAGCCCTCGGACGTGGTGAGCGGCGCCGAGGTCTGCTCGACGATGTCCTCGACCAGGTCGACCTGGCCCGCCAGGCCGGGAGCGTGGGAGATGACCAGCGCCACGCAGCCGGCGACGTGCGGGCCGGCCATGCTGGTGCCGCTGTTCGACCCGTAGCCGCCGTCGTATGTCGACGAGCGGATGTTGGACCCCGGCGCCGAGACGTTCGGCTTCATGCGGCCCGAGCCGTCGACCGTGACCGGTCCGCGGCTCGAGAAGTAGGCGATGAGGTCGCTCGAGTCGGTGGCCCCGACCGAGAACGACTCGCCGTAGATCGCGGCCGGGGTGTTGACGGTGGAGCAGGAGGAGCCGTCGTTGCCGGCCGAGTGGACGGTGACGATGCCGGCCGCGCGCACGCTCTGGACCACGGCCAGGAGCACGTTCGGGTCGGTGCAGCCCTCGCTCTCCGGGCAGCCCCAGGAGTTGTTGATCACGTGCGGCGCCTTGCTGGGGTCTGGGCTCGAGCCTGCGACCGTGGTCGGGGCGATGAACCACTGGTAGCACTCGGCGTAGCTGGCCGGGGTCCCGACGCCCTGGTCCATGTTGCGGCAGCCGATCCACTTGGCGCCCGGCGCCACGCCGACCTGGTTGCCCAGGCCGTCGTCGCCGACGACGGTGCCCATGGTGTGGGTGCCGTGGCCGTGGTCGTCGCAGGGGAAGGGGGAGTCGGCGCCGCAGCTGCCGCCGCCCGAGTGGATGGCGTCGTGCCAGCTGTAGTCGTGGTTCCCGCCGGGGCCGCCGCGGTAGGAGCTGACCAGGGCGGGGTGGTTCCACATGTAGCCGGTGTCCTGCCCCGCCACCACCACGCTGCCGCCGGTGACCCCCATCGCCCAGACGTCGTCGGCGTTGACCTTGGCGATGTTCCACTCCAACGCCTCGGGCCCGCCGGGGTCGGCGCCGCCGCGCTCGACCGGCTCGGGCAAGCGGACGCGCGGGTTGGCGTTGACGCGCCGCACATCCGGGCGGCGGGCCATGGCCTCGACCGTGGCGAGGTCACCCCGCACCCAGACCATGTTGACGACCCAGAACGGCCGGTGCTCGACGCCCCGCGCTCTGAGCTCCGCGAGCACCGGCCCCTGGCTGCGCGCGGCCGTGGCGGTGAGGGCCCGGAAGACGAAGGCGCCCTTCTCCTCCTTGGTCGGCAGGACCGCGGCGCCGGACAGGTCGGCCTGGTCCGCGAGGACCACCAGGAGCTCGGTGGCCGCGCTGCGGCCGGTTGCAAGCACCCACGGGTCGACCTTGTCCTGCCAGCGCGGCTCGGCGGCGGCGAGGGTCGCGGTGGTGGCGAGGGCGACGGCGGCGAGGGAGAGCGAGGGGCGGGGCATCGGGACCTTCCTTCTCCTGACGGGGCGGAGTGTAGCAGGCGACACGCGCCTCACCTCAGGAGTCGCCCTCGCCGCGAGAAACGTACACCGCGCAGCCGTCCTTCCCGGCGACCGACTCGACGGGCAGGCCGGGTCACAGGAGCAGCTCGAAGTCCGCGCCGACGGCGCGGTAGGTGGCCACGGCCCGGCGGTCGCGGGTGAGCAGCCGGGCCCGGGCGCGAGCGGCCGTCGCCGCCACCAGCGCGTCGTAGACGTTCCCGCCCGCGACGCCCGCGGCG
>CAYTJW010000335.1:0-6028 GCA_964438135.1 uncultured Thermoanaerobaculia bacterium | reverse complement strand
GCAGCGACCGGCTCGAGGCCGGCTCGCCCTTGACGCCGGCCGCCCCGGCAGCTACTCGTGAAGCGGCATGGACGACCCGGAGGCAACCATGCCCCCAGCCCAGCCACGGTCAGCTCCCCACCCGCTCCCTGCCGCCGCCGGCCGTCGCTGCCCCCTGTCGCTGCCCCCTGTCGCTGCCCCCTGTCGCTGCCCCCTGTCGCCGCCCCCTGTCGCCGCCCCTGGGGTGAAATCGGCCCAGCTGCCTCCCTGACGGCACCCCGCTCCCCGTCACCGCTGCCTCAGCGTGGGGTGAGAGCCTGCCGGTACCCGTCGCAGGTCCCTCTCAGCCAACGGCATTGCGACATCGCAACGACCTCGAACGCGCGCGGCGAGGGCTCTCGCCGCCCCCTGGACACGAGCCGAGGGTTCGTTCATGATTCCGGCACATGATCATCCCGCTCGGCCACGAGTCCAACACCGTCGGTCGCCTGCCGTGGGTGACCTTCGGCCTGATGGGCGCCTGCCTGCTGATGTTCCTGGTCTGCCTGCGCGGCGACGCGCGGGTCGTGCGGCGCTTCTACGACCTCCTCGCCGAGCCGGTCGGCTTCGCCCTCGAACACCCCTACCTCGAGCTCGACCGACGGGTCGAGGTGATGCTGATGCAGGCGCTGAGCAAGGAGGACCGGCGGACCTTCCTCCAGGCCCGGAACCGCCCCTGCCCGGTCTCGCCGGAGGTGGCGCAGCGCGAGCAAGCCCGGCTCGACGCGATGCTCGAGGCGGCGTTCGCGGTCCTGGCCGAGCGGCAGACGCACCGGCTGGCGCTGGTCCCGGCCCGGCCGACCGCGGCGGCGACCCTGACCCACCTGCTCGTGCACGGCGGCTGGGCGCACCTCCTCGGCAACCTCCTCTTCCTCTACCTCGCCGGGCCGTTCGTCGAGGACAAGTGGGGCCGGCTCCTCTTCCTGCCCTTCTACGTCCTCGCCGGTGCCTTCGGGGCCTGGATCCACGTCGTCCGCTACCCCGACAGCGAGGTGGCGCTGATCGGCGCCTCCGGCGCCATCGCCGGCGTGATGGGCGCGTTCCTGGTCCGCTTCTGGCGGACCAGGATCCAGTTCTTCTACTGGTTCGGGCTGGTCATGGGGACCTTCCAGGCGCCGGCGTTCCTGATGCTCGGGCTGTGGTTCGGGTGGGAGCTGCTGAGCGCGGTGGTGCTCGACGCCCTGGGCTGGGGGGAGCTCGGGGGGGTCGCGCACTGGGTGCACGTGGGAGGGTTCGGGTTCGGCGCCGTCACCGCGACGGTGATGCACCTGCTCAGGGTCGAGGAGCGCCTGATCCGACCCGCTCTCGACGCCCGCAAACCCGGGATGGCCACCAACCCGGCGGTGGAGCAGGCCTTCGCCGCTCGCGAGGCCGGGCGCGGCGACGAGGCCTACCGGCTGCTGCGGCAGGCGGTGGCGCGCAACCCCGCCGACTCGGACGCGGTCCTCGCCCTCTGGCGGCTGGCGGTGGAGCGGCGGACGCCGGAGGCGGCGGCGCCGGCGATGCTGCGGCTGGTCGAGAGCGCCGTCCGCCAGGGGGACGCCGAGCTGGCGGCGGCGCAGTGGTTGGAGCTGGTCGAGCACGCCCCGTCGGTCGAGTTGAACGCGGCGACTGCCGTCCGGCTGGCCGAGATGCTGCGCCGGGTCGGCTACACCGAGCCGGTCCAGGCCGCGGTCGCCCAGGCGGTGAGAAACCTGCCACCGGACCCGCCGACCACCCTCCTGGTGCGGCTGGCCAAGGTCGCCCGGGAGTGCGGTTCCCCGGCCGCCGGGCAGCTCGTCGCCCGGGCCCTGGACCGCCCGGACCTGTCGCCCGAGGCGCGGGGCGAGCTGACCCAGGGCTGGATCACGCCGGTCGCCGGCGCCGGCGACGCCGGCGGGCGGCGGGACCCGAAGCCAGGGCAGCGAGCCCTGCGGGTGACCGAGGCCGTGCCGGTCGAGCTGGGGGCGTGCGCTCTGCGGGGGTCGGTCGGGGCCAGCATCTGCGAGCTGCCCCTGACCGAGGTGGCGGCCGTGAGCGTGGCGGCCGTCGCCCGGGCCGGCGGCTCGCCGCGGGGGCTGGTCGACCTCGTCCTCAGCCGCCCGGACGCTTTGGACGAGCTGCACGTCGTCCGCCTGGCGACGGCCGCCTTCGACCCCCGGCGCCTGATGGGGGGCAGCGACGCCAAGGCCGCCCTGCGCGGCTTCGTCGCCACCCTGCTCGAGCGCACCGGCGCCGCGCCGCTGCCGAGCCTGGCCGCCGCGCGCGGCGAGCCGTTCGCCGTGTACCCGTCCCTCGCCGCCTACCAGCGGGAGGTGCTCGGCATGACCGGCGACGACCCGCCCGCGGCGACCCCGCTCCCGGAACCGCCGCCCCCCCCTCCGGGCCGCGCGCCCGGCCGCTCCTCGGCGTAGCTCGGCGCAGGCGGCAACCCGAGCCGACGCTCGGGCACGGGCTTGACGCGGGCCGGGGTACGGCGTAGGATCCTGCGCGGAACGATCCGAGTGTCTCCAGAGTCGACTGTGGCGCTCCGGGCGAGCAGCCGGTCTCCGCGACGGTGGGGTGACATGAAGCAGGCAGGGTCCGTCGGCTGTGTCTCGACAGTTCTGGTCCTCCTCGCGTTGCTGCCTTCCCCGGCGGCGCGCGCCAACGGTCCGCTCGCCGCGGGCGAGCTCGAGGTCCAGGGGAGCGTGCTCACCCTGTGGGCGGACGGCCTGTCCACCGACGCCGACCAGACGGTCAACGTCGGCGAGCCGGTCCGGGTTCGCACCTGCTACGGCCCGGCCGGCGGGGCGTGCTCCGGACCGGCCGGCTCCTCCGCGGCGGAGCTCGAGGTGCGGGCCGAGCTGAGCGGCCCCGAGCTGTCGCAGCCGGTGGAGGTGCGCGCGGTCCCGGGCGGGAGCTTCCTCCTCCCCGGGTTCCAGCAGCCGGGCGAGTACCGCCTCGACACCATCCGGCTGGTCGACCGCGCGACCGAGCGGGTGGTCGGCGCGTGCCAGCCGCCGACGGCGGTGGTGCACGTGCTCCAGATCATGGTCACGTCGGTCCGTGTGACCACCCTCACCCTCGAGGAGCTGCGCGCGCGCGGCATCGCCCTGACCCAGGACAGCTACCAGGCGTTCAACTTCTCGGTCGGCTTCGCCTTCGAGGGGACCGAGGTCTTCATCGACCTGCCCCTGCTCTACGAGGGCAACGGCCAGGTGGACTCCCTCGACAGCCCGGGCGTCGACCTCGACGGCCTGCCCCCCGACGTGCGGCAGATGGTCGAGCGCTGGCAGCCGCCGCACATCGTCCCGTTCGTGCTCGAGCGGTCCGAGGAGGAGCTGCTCGAGTGGCAGGAGGAGGAGGTCGCGGGCCTCGACCTGCCCCTCTTCGGCGCCATCGTGCTCCCCGGCAGCGTCAGCTTCCTGAACCAGTTCTTCGACGCCCGCCTGGTCGTCGCCAACGGGGCTCCGGAAGACACTCCCGTCAACCTCGACAACCTCCTCGCCACCCTCCGCCTGCCGTCCGGCAACGTCCTCCGCCTGGTCGGCTCCGAGCCGCCGGTCGCGCCCGGGCAGCAGGTGCCGGTGCTGGGCGAGGACCGCAGCGCGCTCGTGGCCCCCGGCGAGCAGGCCGCCGCGACCTGGACCGTGGAGGGGCTGGTCGCCGGCACCCACGCCCTGCAGATGGACATCGCCGGCGAGATCGCGCGGCTCGGCCGCGAGCCGTTGACCGTGACCAGCCGCGCCCAGGCCGCGGTCGAGGTGGTCGACGCCCGCTTCAACCTCACCTTCAGCCACCCGGACGTGGTCAACGAGGGAACCGCGTACAGCCTGTTCGTCACCGTCACCAACCTCTCCAGCGCGACCCAGAACGACATCTCCGTCGCGGTCGACCGGGACCACCTGTCCGGGGCGCGACCCGCGGACCCGGACGACGACCTGGTGCGCGCCGTCGAGAGCCTCGCCCCGGGCCAGGCGGAGACCGTGGAGCTGCGGCTCGTGGCCGACCTCACCGGGCAAGTGGTCGCCACCACCTTCCAGTCCGCATCCCAGGCGGGGCAGGGGTCGATCGTGCTCTACACCGGCGTCGGCGAGCTCGGCATCCCGCTGTCGCCGGCGACCCTGCGCCTGCCGCGGTTCAGCGACCGTCTGGCCCCTCCGTACGTTGCCAGCGACGGCTTCTTCCGCGCCGTGGTCCGCTTCCTCGGCCTGGCCCACGCCCTGGCGGTGGCGCCCCCGAACCTGGCGCCGGCGGGTCTCCCCCGCGTCATCCGCTCCGACGTCGAGGCGCGGGCGGTGGACGTGGCCTACGCCGGCCAGCGCACCTTCCTCGGCGACGGCCTGCTCGCCTCGCTCGAGGTCCTCGCCCTCGACCTGCTCGGCAACCGGCAGCCGCTCGAGGAGGTCGACGAGCTGCGACGGCGGACCGAGCACGGCCTCGCGGTCGCGGCCGAGCTGGCGGCGCTGCTGCGCCACGAGCAGGACGCGCAGGGGCTCGACGCGGCGCAGCTCTTCGACCACCTCGTCGCCACCACCTCCTACACCGACCCCTGCCTGGCGGTCCTGCTCGAGGAGGGCCCGTGGGGGGCGGCGCCGCTGCTCGAGGTCCACCGCCTGACCGACTCGGGCTGGGTGGGGATGACCGGCGTGGCCGGGGACCCGGGCGCGGTCCGCACCCTGCCGTTCGGCGAGGTCCTGGGCGTGAGCCGGGTGCCGGGCGGGGCGGCGACCACGCCGCTGGCGCTGGTCGGTCACGTCGAGCCGGACCAGCTGCTCGAGGTGCTGCTGTCGAACCCCGGCGACGCCCCGGCCGAGGCGTCGCTGGTCATGATGCTGCCGGACGGCGACAGCGGCGACGACCGCCGCGTCCAGGTGGGGCCGGTGCAGGTGCCGGCCGGCGCCGCCTACGGGGTGACGGTGGGCGCCGCGGTGCCGTCCCCGGGGGCGGGCGGCTTCCAGGTCTACGACGTCGCGACCGGCGTGCCGGTCGCCGGGGTGCCGGCCGCGGTCGAGGCGGGCGTGACGCTGCCGCCCTTCCGCCTGCTCGGCGCCCGCCAGGACTTCGCGCTCGGCTCGGGCGGCGCGGACCAGGTGGGCAACCTCAACCGGCCCAACCGCTACGGCCACGGCGTGAGCTACCTCTTCAACCGCCCCCCGGACGAGACCGCGGCCGAGCAGGGCTCGCGCTACGTCGTGGTGTCGACCTTCTCCGGCCAGGACGTGCACGGCCAGACGGTCGCGCCCCGCCAGGCGACCAAGGTCGGCCAGGCGGCGTACCGGCAGGCCAACGGCCGGGTGGTCAACGTCCGCTACGACTCGCCGGTCAGCCCCCTGCTCGACGAGGCGGGCAGCGGGCCGCTCCTCGCCCACGTCCAGCAGCCCGCCGACCTCGACCTGGTGGACGAGCGGGGCGAGCCGCTCGACCCGGACCTCCCGCCCCTGGCGACCGAGAGCCAGCCCGCCCACACCGGCGGGCTGGTCGCCGGCCGGGTCCTGCGGGGCACCGGCGAGGTGGTGGCCGGCGCGACCGTCCAGCTGCTGCGGCCGCGGGTCCTGCTCGGCCTGACCGGCGACCAGATGGTCCTCGACCTCGTCGGTCAGGTGACCACCGGCGACGACGGCGGCTTCTACTTCGACTTCGTCGAGCAGCCCCACCCCGACCCCCTGGTGCAGGAGGCGTTCACGCTCCGGGCCACGGTGCCCGCAGGTCTGGACCCGGACCTCGAGCCGGCGCAGGTGGAGGAGGTCAGCTCGGTCATCCGTCAGCTCGGCCGCCTGGCCTACGTCAACGTCGCCCTCCTCGGCCGGGGCACGGTCAGCGGCCGCCTGGTCTACCTCGACGACGGCCAGCCGGTGGCGGACGGGGTGGTGGCCGTGACCAGCACCCTGTTCGGCGAGAGCCGGACCGTGGCGGTCGCGGCGGACGGGTCGTTCGTGGCCGGCGGCGTGCCGGTGGGGCCGCTGACCCTCGCCGGGCGGGACCGCGCCGGCCGGGTGGTCTACGCCGCGGTCGCGATCTCGGCGCCGGGCGCCGTGGTCGACGTGCT
>CAYTJW010000334.1:0-6034 GCA_964438135.1 uncultured Thermoanaerobaculia bacterium | reverse complement strand
CTGCTCCAGCTCGCGGGCCACGAAGGCGCTGACGCGGCGCTCGAACGGGTGCGGGCGCTCGACCCCCTCCTCGCCGACCTCGCCGCCCGCCCGGCGCCGGGGCCTGGCCGCGCGCCGTGAGGCGGTCCGACCCCCACCGACCGGGTCAACCCGGCGGCCCCGACCAGGACTGCAGCTCGAGGACGTTGTCCTCGGGGTCAGCGGCGTAGACGAAGGTGACCGTGCCCCGGCCCGGCACGTCCACCGAGGCCACCGCCCCGAGCGCCCTGCCGCCGTGGGCGAGGACCCGCTCGAGGGTGGCGGCGACGTCCGCGACCTCGAACGCGAGGTGGCCGAGGCCGAGACGATTCGGCGCCGCCGGGGCGCGGTCGAGCGCCTCGTGCCAGGTGAAGACCTCGAGGGTCGGGCCGCTCTCCCCGCCCCCCGGCAACCGCAGGTGCTCGCCCTCCAGCCGGGCGCCGGGCACGCCGGTGGCGACCTCGAGCGCCGGCCCGGCGAGCCGCCGCTCGGGCGGCACCGGCACGCAGCCGAGGACCTCCCGGTAGAACCGCGCCAGCCGGCGCCAGTCGCGGGCGACGACGTTGACGTGGCCAAAGGTGGCGGTCACGGCAAGCCCCTCCCCCCCTCACCCGCCGAAGTGGCGGCGGATGGCCTCCTGGACCGGCGGCGCCGCCAGCAGCTCGCCGAGGGCGTCGGTGGCCGCGCCCTCCCCGGCCCGCTCCATGACCAGGCTCAGGACCAGGCCCCGTTCGGCCTCGACGCTCCGAGCGCCTCGCCAGCGGACCAGGGCGAGGAAGATGCGCGAGCTCTCGGCCGAGGTGGCCGTGGCCTGGAGCGTGCCGGTCTTGGCGTAGCACTCCACGTCCCGCAGGCCGTCGAGGAGGTCGAGGGCCCGGGCGCGGGCGAGGCGGGCGTGGGCGGTCCCCTCCTGGTGCCTCACGACCGCCTCGAGGCCAGGCCGCAGGCGCCGCGCCACCTCCGGTGCGACGGCCCGGTACGGCGCGGCTCGGGCGGCGCGGGGTAGCCGGACCAGGTGCGGCACCACCGGCTCGCCCGTCACGCACGACGCGAAGGCGCCGGCGGCCTCGACGTTGGACCACAGGTTGGTGCGGCCGCCGAGGAGGATGCTGACGAAGTCCCGGGGCGCCTGCACCGTGTCGAGCTCGAGGTTGGCCGCCAGCGGCGAGATCGTCCGGAAGACGTCGAGCTGACCCGGCGAGGCCGACCTGTCGCTGGCGGCGACCGCGGGCAGGCCCGCGACCATAACGGTCGGGGCGCTGTCGGCCTCGACCCCGGTCCAGCACGACACCAGGTGGCGGGGGCGCTCCGCCAGCACGCCGACGCCGAGCGTGCGCTGCAGGCTGGCGGCGAGCTCGGTGGTCTCGAGGTGGCGCAGGGTCTCCGGCCGATCCGGCCCGTAGCCGAGCGCCCCGGGGTAGCGGGGGACCTGGCCCCAGGGCGACGCCCCGCCGTCCATCGACACCCCGGTCGCCCCGGCGCGGCGGCCGCGGCCGGCAACCCTGCCGCCGTCTCTCTCGGCCAGACCGAGGAAGCCGAGCAGCACCTCGTACCGGTTGTCCGACCGCGCCAGGTACGACCGGAAGTCGCACCACCCCGGGTCGGCCGAGCCGGCGATGCCGCGCGAGGCGTGGGTGGCGAAGCCCCGCCGCAACGGGATGCCGAACACCGCCCGCTCCTCGCCGGCCGGCCCGCGGACCGCGAAGACGCGGTCGAGGCCGGGGTGGACGCCGAGGACCGCGGCCGCCACCAGCGGCTTGGTCGCGGACCCCATCACCAGTCGGTCGAAGTTGCGGTCCCCCAGGTAGCGAACCCGCAGCCGGCGCGGGGCGAAGCTCTCCAGCCACGACCGCGGCGGCACCACCTCCGGGTCGCTGCCGCGCTTGAGCTCCCAGGCCGCGCTGGCGGTGGCCCGCGGCCAGCCGCCGAGGGCCAGGACCTCGCCGTCCGGGATGGACACCAGCGTCACCGCCACCCGCGGCGGGACCCGCTCCCGCGCGCCGGCGCGGATGACCCGCTGGTGGAGGGCCCGGCCCTGCATCCGGGCGAAGAACTGGAGCCGGTTCTGCAGCTCGCGGTCGAGGCTGAGGTGGCCGTAGCGTGCCCGCGCCTCGTCCTCCCCGAGGCGCCGCCACTCGGCCAGCGCCGCCTCCTCCAGGAAGCTCGACCACGGCAGCAGCGAGTCCAGCCGGTGGGCGGTCGTCCAGCGCCCCATGACCCAGCACGGGCCGACCACCGCCAGCTGGTCGCGGCCGCCGCCCTCCCCGCCCGCCGGCGGTCGGAAGAAGACCTCGGGCAGGTCGCCGCGGCCGCGGCCGGCCTTGAAGCTGAGGTGGACGTTGAAGGCCTCGTTCGGGTACACCTCGAGGCGGGGGGCGGCCTCCTCGCCCTCGTCGTCGACCGCCGCCGCCGTCCACTCCAGCTCCAGCAGGGAGGGGTCGAGCTCGCGGCCGCGCCCGCCGGACTCGGCCCGCAGCTGGCGCATGAGATCGTCGTAGGCGTCGAGCGACCTGACCCCGGCCAGGCGCCGGTCGAAATCGGGGAAGACCGCCGACGCCACCCCCAGCCGCTCCTCCTCGGGCAGCGAGTTGAAGCGGTTGACCTCCTTCTCCAGCATCGACCGCCCGCCCGTCGCGAAGGCCGGGTCGAGGACCACCTTGCGCCGCTCCTGGTCGACCGACAGGGCGCCGCGCTCGCGCAGCGTGTTGACCGTCGCCAGCATCCGGCTCCAGGTGAACGGCCGGTCGAGGCTGGTGTTGGCGGCGTTGGCGACGGCCGCCACGGTCACCGCCAGCAGCCCGAGCAGCGGCACCGCCAGCAGCGCCCGTCGCGCCCGGCGCAGCCGGGCCGGGTCCTCCGGCGCGCCCTCGGTGGCGAGCCCCGGCTCCATCGGCGTGACCACCGAGATGCCCAGCGCGTCGAACCGGTCGACGCCGGTCGAGCGCCACACCACCGCCTGCGCCGCCAGCGCCAGCAGGGCGCCCCACCGCACCAGGTCGGACGGCGAGTTGACCGACAACAGGGGGAAGTTGCGGCCGGTGAACGGCAGCACGCCGAGGTTCATGGCCGCGTGCACCAGCCCCTCGAGGGACAGCGACGAGGCGGCCAGGGCCCCGACCGCGTGGCCGAGGTCGAAGCGCGGCGCCGCCCCGCCGAGGACCAGGACCAGCGGTACCAGCGCCAGCAGGAGCAGGGCCACGCCGCCGACCACCCCGTGCTCGCTGAGCACGAAGAAGGTGAAGACGCTGTCGTACTGCAGCGTGTCCTGCCGCACCTGCGACCGCTCCACCGGGGCGCGGCCGTATCCCAGCCCCAGCAGGCCGCCCTCGTGGGCGATGGCCTTGGTCTCCCACAGGTGCTCGAGCCCGTTGCGCAGGCTCCTCGCCGAGACGCCGCGCGGGTCGTCCTCGGCCTGCGGCGAGTGGAACAGCAACGACGACTGCAGCGCGCCGCCCTCGGCCCGCACCAGCACCCGCGCCCCGGCCTCTCCCGGCAGCACCGCCAGCACCGGTCGCGGCCGCACCAGCACCCAACCGCCCAGGGCCGCCGCCACCAGCAGGCCCGCCAGCGCGACCAGGCCGACCTGGTTCGGCCGCGCCAAGAGCAGCAGGGTCACCAGGGGCACGAACAGGCAGACCGAGATCAGGACCCCACCGGCGTCGCCCATGGCCAGGGAGAAGCCGAACAGGGGCAGCACGATCACGGCCGTGACCGCGGCCAGCTGCGGCCACGACGTCGAACGCACCCGCTCCCCGGGCAGGAACCGCAGCCGGCTCGCCAGCCACAGCAGCGCCGGCAGCCAGCCCAGGAGGAGGGGCGCCACGGCCTCGCTCAACGCCTTGCTCGCCAGCTCCGAGAACAGCCACAGGCCGAGCAGCGTGACGAGCTCGACGGCGACGACCGCGGCCAGCAGGCCCAACGTCCCGCCGCGGCGCCCCGACTCGCGGTCGACCAGCAGCAGGCGCACGCGCTCCTCATCCGTCTCGCCCACCGGCAGCCACAGCCGCGGGCCGACCCGGGCCGCCAGCAGGCGAACCAGGGCGGGCAAGCGGGCGAGCTCCAGCTGCCACGCCGGCATGCGCGCCGCCGCGTCAGTCCAGCGGTCCATCCCCGCCCGGCACGCCACGACCAGGGCCAGGCCGCCGCCGAGCGCGACCAACAGGGCGAGCCCGAGCGGGCCGGGGAAGGCGCGGTACTGCGACGGCGTGTTCGGCCACAGGCCCTCGGCCAGGACGCCGCACAGCAGGCTGCCGGCGACCAGGGCCACGGGGTAGAGGAGAGCGCCCATCCGCCGCGGCAGGCCGCGGTACTGGGCGCGGTACAGGGCCGCACCGAGCAGGACCACTCCCGGCACCAGGGCGAGGGCGGCCGCGGCCCAGGCCAGGCCGGTGACCGAGAGACGGTCGAGGCGGCCAGGCTCGAGCACGTAGCGCAGCGCCAGCAGCAGGCGCAGCGACAGCAGCGACCACGAGGACAGGGCCAGGCCTCCGACCACCCAGGCGTCGACCGCCCGCAGCTCCGGCAACGTCAGGCGCAGCCCGCCCAGGAGGAGGGCGAGCGCGATCAGCAGCACCACGACCAGACGCCAGGCCGACGGCAGGTCGCGGGCGATGCCGAGCTCGAACAGGGTGCCGTTGACCTCGATCTCGGCGCGCGAGCCGATGCCCCTCTCGGCGCCGAGGTCGAAGGCCTCCCGCGCCGGCCCCGGCGCGCTCGGGGGCAGGCTCGCGCTCCGCCTCACCTCGACCCCGGCGTCGCTCGACCGGATCGCGAACGACGCCCCCCCGGACGCGCCCCGCACCACCGACAGGGTCCGGCGGGGGTCGGGGAAGCCGGTGCCGAGCGGCAGCTGGAAGACGTTCTCGAACGGCGCCGCCTCCCGCGCCACGGTCAGCCGGGCCTCGTCCCCGCCGTCCTCCGGCCGCGGCGGCAGGGGCGAGGAGAACCGCCACACCGGCAGGAACGCCACCGCCAGGCGACCGCCGGCGCGCTGCTCGAGGCTCAGGCGGAGCGAGCGGCGCGGCCACCGCACCTCCAGGTTCGACGGCAGCGGCAGCTCGAGGGAGGCCTCGGCGGAGCCGTCGAGCAGCCGGACCTCGCCGCGCGAGCTGACCAGGAGGGACCGGTCGGCGGCCCACCGCCGCAACCGCTCGCCCGCGGCGGCCCCCTCCTCGCCCTCGCCCCGCAGGCGGTCGACCGCGTCGCGCACCAGGTCGCCGACCTGGTAGACCCGATCCGACCGGCGGCGGTTGACCCGGAACTCGACCGCCCGCTCCCCGCCCTGCCCCTGCACCGTGAAGCGGAGCGGGAGGCCGGGGAGGAGCCGGGACCAGCTCAGCGCGTAGGCCCCGCTCTGGGCGGGAACGCCGCGGGCGACGACCGTGCCGCTGACGAAGCCGTCCGCGGCCCGCACGAAGCCCCCGCCGCCGGTCACGGTCACGGCCGCCGTGCGGCCGTCGGCGGCGGGCAGGGCCTCGAGACGGGGCGAGAAGCTCCGCGACGGCCAGGCGCAGGTGGAGGTCTCGCTCGAGCCGCCGACCGCCACCGGCTCGCCCGCCCTCGCCGCCGCCACGCCGGTCCAGACGATCTCGGCCCCGCCGCCCGCGAACGGCGTGCTGCGGACACAGACGAGCACGGCCAGCGCCGCGAACGCCGCGGCCGCGAACGCCGCCCAGGTCGCCAGCGAGTGGGAGCCCGCCGCGCCGAGGCGGCGGCGAACCAGCACCACCCAGGCCGCGACCGGCAGCAGGAACCCGAGCAGGATCGTCATGGCCTCGCCCCTCCGCGCCCTACCCGGCCCCCGCCAGCTGCCGCGCCCGGCGCAGCAGGGCGAAGGCCTCGTCACCGATCTCGAGCCGGAGCGCCTCCACCACCGCCGGCGGAGCATGCAGCGCCACCCTCGCCACCGCGCGCCGGAAGCTGCCGCCGCGGCCGCCGGCACCGCCAGTCGCGCCGCCCGCCGGGTCGACGTCGCCGCGGACGGAGAGCATCAGCAACCGCGCCACCGCCAGCGGCG
>CAYTJW010000333.1:0-6036 GCA_964438135.1 uncultured Thermoanaerobaculia bacterium | reverse complement strand
CCTCGAGCTGACCGCGGCCGAGGCGGCGGTCGCCGCGGCGCTGCCCGGCGTGCGGCGGGTGACCGAGGCGCTCACGGTCGCGCCCGCGAGCGACCGCAACGCGACCTTCGTCGGCGCCACCGGCATCTGGGACGGCACCGCCACCGGCGGCCTGCCCGGCACCCGCGGCGAGGGGGTCGTCGTCGGCGTCCTCGACACCGGCGTCAACCCCGACCACCGCTCGTTCGCGGACCTCGGCGACGACGGTCACGACCACTCGAACCCACTCGGCGCCGGCGTCTACCGCGGCGTCTGCGACCCAGCCAACCCGGGCCACGACCCGACCTTCCCCTGCAACGACAAGCTCATCGGCGCCTGGGACTTCACCGGCACGAGCCCCGGGCCGCGCGACGACGACGGCCACGGCAGCCTCACCGCCAGCATCAGCGCCGGCAACGTCGTCGAGGGGATCGCGCTGGTCGCGCCGACCATCTCGTTCGACTTCGCGATCTCGGGCATCGCCCCCCACGCCAACCTCATCGCCTACGACGTGTGCGTGGTGACCTGCGACTACGAGCACATCCTGGCCGCCGTCGACCAGGCGGTGACGGACGGCGTCGACGTCGTCAACTTCTCCATCGGCGGCGGCGGCGAGCCCTACGGCGACGCGGTCTCCCAGGCCTTCCTCGGCGCCCGCGACGCGGGCGTGGTGGTGGCGGTCGCGGCCGGCAACGAGGGGCCGGCGCCCGAGTCGGTCAGCCACCGCGAGCCGTGGACCCTGACCGTCGGCGGGTCGTCCCACGACCGCTCCTTCCGCAACCTGCTGGTCAACATGACCGGGGGCGACACCACGCCGCCCGAGGACATGGTCGGCCGCGGCATCACCGCGGCTCACGGCCCGGCGCCGATCGTCTACGCCGGCGACCTCGGCGACCCCCTGTGCCTCTCCCCCTTCCCGGCCGGCACCTGGAGCGCGGGCGAGATCGTGGTCTGCGACCGCGGCGTCAACGCCCGCCTGGAGAAGGGCGCGAACGTCGCTGCCGGCGGCGCCGGCGGCATGGTCCTGGCCAACGACGACGACAGCGGCCTGTCGGTCCACTCCGACCCCCACGTCCTGCCCGCGGTGCACGTGACCTACGAGGACGGCCTGGTTCTCAAGACCTGGCTCGCCTCCGGCAGCGGCCACCAGGCCACCATCGCCGGCACCACGGTCAAGGTCGACCCGGTCCAGGGCGACGTCATGGCGGCGTTCTCCAGCCGCGGCCCGTCCTTCGGCATCGAGGTCCTCAAGCCCGACCTGGTCGCGCCCGGCATCGACATCCTCGCCGCCGGCTACGGCCCGACCCAGCTCGACGTGCAGGCAGGGACCTCCTTCGCCACCCCCCAGGCGGCCGGTGCGGCGGCACTGCTGCGGGCGCTCCACCCCGACTGGACCCCGGGCCAGATCCAGTCGGCCCTGGCCACCACCGCCACCGGCGGGGTGGTCAAGGAGGACGGCGTCACCCCGGCCGACCCGTTCGACGTCGGCGCCGGCCGTCTCGACCTCACCGCCGCCGGCCGCGCCGGCCTGGTCATGGACGAGAGCCGGGCGGCCTTCGACGCCGCCGACCCGGCCGCGGGCGGCGACCCGACCGCCCTCAACCTGCCGGCGCTGACCGCCGGTCTCTGCGCCGGCTCGTGCTCCTTCGAGCGCACCGTCACCTCGACCGCCGCCGTCGCCACGACCTGGAACGCCACCGTGGAGGTCTCGGAGCCGAGCCTGGTGGTGACCGTGGCCCCCGCGGCCCTCACCGTCCCCGCCGGCGGCAGCGCCCCGTTCACCGTCACCGTCGACACCTCGCGGGTGGAGCTCGACGCCTGGCACTTCGCCACCCTGGTCTGGCGCGAGACGGACGGCACGCTGCCCGACGCCCGCCTGCCGATCGCGGTCAGCGCCGGCTCCTCGGACAACCCGACCATGCTGACCAAGAAGGTCGACCAGGCGAGCGCTCAGCCCGGCGACACCCTGACCTACATCCTCACCGCGACCAACTCCGAGTACGTCAGCCGCACCTTCACCCTCGACGACCCGGTGCCCGACAACACCACCTACGTCGCCGGGTCGGCGACCAACGGCCTGACCTACACCGCCGCCACCGACAGCCTCGGCTGGAGCGGCACGATCTCCCCGGCCACCTTCCAGATCGCCGCCCAGGGCTCGCCGCAGGGCTACGTGTCGCTGGCCGGCCTCGGCGTCGAGCCCTACCCGTGCGGCGCCGAGGGCGACGAGCTGATCCTGCTGGTCGACCTGGAGTCGTTCCACTTCTGGCACGCCGGGCGGCGCTACAACAGCTACTCCATGGTCACCAACGGCTACCTGCTGCCGGGCTCCGGCACCACCCAGGACGTCGCCTACCAGAACACCAACCTCCCCAACACTGCCCGCCCCAACAACCTCATCGCCCCGCTGTGGAAGGACTTCGACCTCGACGGCTCCTCGCCCACCGACCCCGGTGGCGGCCGCTGGTACGGCGCCATCCTCGAGTACGGCGCGACCCGCTACCTGGTCGTCGAGTGGGAGGAGGCGCAGGTCTGGAACGCGCCGACGAGCTCCTTCACCTTCCAGGTCTGGATCGAGGAGGACACCCCCAACATCTGGTTCGTCTACCACCAGCTGACCGGCACCCTGTCGCCGGCCACGGTCGGGGTCGAGGACCCGAACGGCACCGCCGGCCTGGCCCGCTACTACAACGGCAGCGGCACCCCGCCCGCGGTCGGCACCGACCTGCTGGTCTCGACCGCCCCCGGCCCGTCGCGGGTCTTCACCTTCCAGGCCACGGTCGACCAGGACAGCCCGCAGCCGGTGGTCAACCAGGCCGCCATGACCTGGGCCACGGGCTCGGCCTCGGCCTGGATCTCCACCCTCCTGCCCGCGAGCCTCGGCGCCGACCTGCACCTCGGCGTCGACGCCGACCCGGACCAGCTCCTCGGGGTGCCGTTCGAGTACCTCCTGACCGTCAGCAGCGAGGGCCCGGTCAACGGCACCGGGGTCGTGGTCGCCGACCGACTGCCAACCGGGCTCACCTACCTCGCCGACAGCTGCGGCGGGGTGGTCGCGGCCGGCGAGTGGACCTGGGACGTCGACGCGGTCGGGGTGGGCCTGCCGGTGACCTGCCGGCTCGAGGTGCTGCCGACCTTCGTCGGCAACCTGTCCAACACCGCCTCGGCCAGCGGCGACCAGGACGACCCGGACCCGACCGACAACTCGGACAGCGTGGTGGTCCACGTCGTCGACCCGACCGCGGTCTTCGCCGACGGCTTCGAGTCCGGCTCGACCGCGGCCTGGACCAACACGGCGCCGTAGGCGACCGGCGGGCGCGCGACCGACCCGCGAGGGAGGCAGCTTGCCAGCGACGAACCTGTACCAGGCCATCCGCCAACAGCTCGAGCGCGACGGCGAGCGAATCGCCATGCGCCAGCGCACGGGCTCGGGCTGGCGCGACATCAGCTGCGGCGAGGTCTCCCGCACGGTGCGCTCGCTGGCCTCGGCGCTGGTCGAGCTGGGGGTGGGCGAGCAGCACACGGTCGGCATCTGCTCGCCCAACCGGCCGGAGTGGACCATGGCCGACCTCGGCTGCCTCGCCGCCCGGGCCGTGCCGGTGCCGATCTACGCCACCCTGACCGCCGAGCAGGCAGCCTTCATCGTCCGCGACGCGGGTGTCGAGCTGCTGCTCGCCAGCGGCGGCGAGACCCTCGCCACCGCCCGCCGGGTCAGGGCCGAGCGGCCGTCGCTGCGCGTCGTCTGCTTCGACCCGGCGCCGGACCTCGACCCCTCGCGGGGCGAGCTCGGCTGGGCCGGGCTGCTCGAGCTGGGGCAGCGGGCCGGCCGCGAGCGGGAGGCGGAGGAGCGCCAGGCCCGGGTCGCGGCCGACGACCTCCTCACCCTGATCTACACCTCGGGCACCACCGGCGAGCCCAAGGGGGTCATGCTGACCCAGGGCAACCTCATGGCGGCGATGGAGATCCACGACCTCCGCCTGGACGACCTCACGGCCGACGACAGCTCGCTGTGCTTCCTGCCGCTGGCGCACGTGTTCGAGCGGTGCTGGACCTACTACGTCCTCTACCGCGGCATGGTCAACCACTACCTCGACGACCCCAGCCGGGTGGTCGACGCGCTCCGGGAGGCGAGGCCGACCGTGCTGTGCGTGGTGCCGCGCCTGCTGGAGAAGATCCACGGCGGCATCCACGGCCGCCTGCAGGCGGCGCCACGGCTGCGCCGGCGCCTGTTCGACTGGGCGGTGCGCACCGGCCACCGGGCGATGCTCGAGCGCAAGGACGGCCGGCCCCTGCCGCTGGGCCTGCGGCTCCGCCACCGCCTCGCCGACCGCCTGGTCCTGGCCCGGGTGCGCGAGCTGCTCGGCGGCCGGATCCGCATGATCCCCTGCGCCGGGGCGCCGCTCGACCGCCAGATCGAGGAGTTCTTCTACGCCTGCGGCGTCCGCGTCGCCCACGGCTACGGCCTGACCGAGACCACCGCCACGGTCTCGTTCCACCAGCGCCAGGGCTTCCACTTCGGCACCGTCGGCACGCCCATGCCCTCCGTCGAGGTGCGGATCGGCCCCGGCGACGAGATCCAGGTCCGCGGCCCGACCGTGATGAAGGGCTACCACAACCGGCCCGAGGCCACGGCCGAGGCCTTCGACGACGGCTGGCTGCGCACCGGCGACGCCGGCGCCCTCGACGAGGCGGGCTGCCTGGTGGTCACCGACCGCATCAAGGACCTGATCAAGACCTCGGGCGGCAAGTACGTCGCGCCGCAGGCGATCGAGGCGCGGCTGGGCAGCGACCCGCTGGTCGAGCAGGTGGCGGTGGTGGGCGACCTGCGGCGCTACGTCACCGCCCTGATCGTACCGGCCTTCGCCCTCCTCGAGCCGCTGGCGACCGAGCGCGGCTTCGGGGCGGCGAGCCGCGCCGAGCTGGTCGCCCGGCCCGAGGTGGTAGCCCTCTACCAGGGCCGGGTCGACGCCGTCAACCGCGACCTGGCCCGCTTCGAGCAGGTCAAGCGCTTCACCCTGCTCGAGCGCCCCTTCACGGTCGAGGCCGGGGAGCTGACGCCGACCCTGAAGATCCGCCGCCGGGCCGTGGCCGAGCGCTACCGGGCCCAGGTCGACGCGATGTACGTCGAGGAGTAAGGCGGCGGCGAGAGCGATCAGCTGGCAGCGGTCAGCGGTCAGCTCCCCCGCCCGCCCCATCGGGTACGGGTACGGACAGGCGGGCCTCGTCAGCCGGATGAGCGGGTGGCGGCGAGCATGCCGCAGGCGGCGTGGCAGGAAAAGCCGCCCGAGTAGCGCCGCACCACCGGCACTCCGAGCCGGCGCAGCCGGTCGCGGAAGGCGGCGAGCTCCTCCGCCGTGGCCCGCCGGAAACCGTCCGGGCGCGGGTCGTTGACGTCGACCAGGTTGAGCCGCAGCGGCACGCCGCCGAGCAGCCGGCCGAGCGCCGCGACCTCGTCGGCGCCGGTGTTGACCCCGCCGATCACCACCCAGGCCACGGTCACCCGGCCGCCCACCGCGCGCTGGTAGGCGCGGACCGCGTCCGCCAGCTCCTCGAGCGACCACGCCGACGCGACCGGCAGCAGCTGCTGCCGCCGCTCCGGGATGGCCGAGGTCAGGGACACGATCAGCCGCTCGCGGCGCCGCTCGCGGGCCAGGCGGAGGATGCCGGGCACCACGCCGACGGTCGACAGGGAGACGGCGGCGGCCGGCAGGCGCCCGCCGCAGGGGTGGGACAGGAGGTCGGCCGCGGCCAGGACCCGGTCGAGGTTGGCGAGCGGCTCCCCCTGGCCCTGCACCACCGCGCCCACCACCCTCCCCGGCGCCTCGCCCCGCACCGCCAGGAGCTGGCCGACGACCTCGTGCGGCTCGAGGTCGCGGACGAAGCCGAGCCGCCCGGTGGCGCAGAAGGCGCAGGCGAAGCGGCACCCGACCTGGCTCGACAGGCAGACGCTGAAGCGACCGGCCCCCTCGAGCGGGATGCGGACCGCCTCGGTCAGGGCGCCGTCGGCCAGCCGGAACA